>SCTJ01000005.1 GCA_004297805.1 Patescibacteria group bacterium
ACTTTTCCTTCTTCCCCTTCAGCACAGCTCACAGTAATGGGCCGCTTATCTTTGACCACCTGCGTGGCATTGCCCGTGCCCACAATGCAGGGAATGCCCAACTCACGACTGACAATGGCTGCGTGCGAAGTTCGTCCACCGCTATTGGTCACGATGGCGCTAGCAATCTTCATAATCGGTTCCCAGTCTGGGTCCGTCATCTCCGTTACCAATACCTCGCCTTTTTTGAAGTCAGCTATTTTGGAAACATTTTTAATCACATTGGCTTTACCCTGCCCGATCTTGCCGCCAACCGCCGCCCCTACCGCCAACACTTTGCCTTTTTCTTTTAGGGTATATTCCTCCAGCACATTCTTGTCGCGACGCGATTGCACTGTTTCCGGACGAGCTTGCACAATGAACAGTTCGTCGGTTTTACCATCTTTGGCCCACTCAATATCCATCGGCTTGCGGTAGTGATCTTCGATTTCACAGCCCCATTTCGCCAGTTGCAAAGCCTCATCGTCGGTCAAACAGAATCGCTCACGATCCTCATCTGGCACTAGCACATTCTGCGTCGAAGTGTTGCCACCCACGCTATAGATTAATTTGTGTTCCTTGCTGCCGATCTTTTTGCCAATAATCGGCCGGCTGCCCAAACGCAACGTCGGTTTGAACACCACGAATTCATCCGGATTAACCTTCCCCTTCACAATATTCTCGCCCAGTCCCCAGGAGCCGTTGATGACTACCGCATTTTGAAAGCCAGACTCAGTATCGATGGTGAACATTACGCCGCTGGAAGCCTCGTCGGAGCGTACCATCTTTTGCACGCCCACTGACAGCGCGATTTGCAATTGGCCAAAGCCCTTGTCTTGCCGATAAGAAATCGCACGATCGGTAAACAACGAAGAAAAACATTTTTTGATTGATTCCAATAACTGATATTCACCCGACACGTTCAGATAGGATTCTTGTTGTCCGGCAAAAGAAGCGTCTGCCAAATCCTCGGCTGTGGCACTGGAGCGCACGGCCACGTCCACCCAGCCAGCCGGATGCGTTGTATGATTACGGTTTTTCTTGAGCGTCAGTCGCTTCTTTTTAGTATATTCGCCAGAAAGCGTCGAGTAGGCTTCGATAATCTCCGTGCGCAAATCCTCTGGAAACTCAGCCGAGAGTACGGCTTCGCGGACTTTATAGCCCCGCTCGGAAAGATTGTGCATGTTCCCCGTGTCGAGTCCCTTGAGAATATTCTCAATCGTGACTCCCAGATTGTTAAACTGGATGAAATGCCAATAGGCATCGGCTGTCACCGAAAAACCATTGGGAACATTAATGCCTTGACTGCGCAACTCTGAATACATCTCGCCCAGCGATGCATTTTTTCCACCCACTTTAGGAATGTCACCAATTTTCGTCTCCTCGAACCAAAGAATGTTTTTCTTGTGCATATCTATTTTAGTTTTAATTTTTGATGCTTGTATATTATACCAGGATTGAAAACATTTACCAAACAAAAAACACCCACAAATTTGGGTGAGCAGCTAACAGGGAAGTTTCTACTTGTTCCCTCTGTAGATGTATATTTGCAAGAGAATAGCGCCGGTAGTAATAATGCCCAGACCCTGCCCCACAATCACCACTGTATCGTGAATCAAAATTCCATGGAGTGTCCAGGAAGTATAGGCCAAAAAAGAAAGCAAGATAAAGGCTGTTGAAAGTCCTTTAGTTGATTTGTCTCGATAATTCTTGCGAATTTGATCGGGAAATCCAATAACTTTAACAAGGATACCTAGCGTTACAGTAGTAATTCCAACTGCCGCAGCAAGAGTTAATGTGCCCATAAACTTAAAAAATACTATGCGATCTCTTCAACTTTGACCAAGCTCATGTGTTCCTTTTTCACATGCGGTCGCCCAGCCACGACGATCACTTTGTCGCCGCGCCTCAAGGCTTTTTTGGACTTCAGAAGATTCATGGCCTTGCCAATGAGTTCGTCCATAGTTTTGCATTCTGGCAGCAAATAGCTTTCCACGCCCCGCACCAGGGCCATCTGATTTTGAGTCTTGCGATTGTTGGTTACCACGAAGACGCTCTGATCCGCTCGATGCCGCGCAATCATCCGCGCGGTGAAGCCGCTCACACTGGCCACAATAATGGCTTTGGCCTTGCTATCCTTGGCCAGTTCGTGGGCCGATTGAGCCACGGCTGCTGAAATCGATGACTGCTTGTCTTCCAAAAAGCCGTGGGGCAAGTCATCAAAATTAGATTTTTCAGTTTTTTCAATTATCTCAGCCATGATACGAACCGCCTCGACTGGATATTTTCCGCTGGCCGACTCTCCAGAAAGCATCACCGCATCCGTGTGGTCAATTACTGCGTTGGACACATCGCTCACTTCAGCTCGCGTCGGTCGTGGGTTACGAATCATGGAATCCATCATTTGTGTGGCCACAATGACCGGCTTGGCTGAGCGCAAACATTTGCTGATCAAATCCTTTTGAATCAGCGGCAATTCGGTCTGCGGCATTTCCACTCCCAAATCCCCGCGCGCCACCATGACCGCATCCGTTGCCTTGAGAATGCTAGCGAAGTTCTGGACTGCTTCGCGCCGTTCGATCTTAGCTACTACCTGAGCCACACTCTTCCCGGCTGAATAGCGATTAATGAGACGCTTGAGATCCTGGATTTCCTTAGCATTGCGCACGAAAGAGATGCCTACATAGTCGACGTCGTGCTTAATAGCAAACTTCAAAACTTTTTTGTCCTGTTCGGTCAGCGCTCCCAGCTTGCCCGAGATCCCTGGAATATTCACGCCTTTGCGTGGCTTCACCGCGCCGCCATCCACCACTACACATTCCAGCGCCTTGCGAGCCTTCTTGACCACACGCAACTTCAACAGTCCGTCTTCAATCAGAATTTCGTTGCCCACATTAACGAGCGACACAATCTTTGGCAAGTCAATCAGAATCACTTTTTTACTTTGGCCGCTGCTCGGCGCTTTGCCCGACCCCTCCATAACCAAGACCGTTTCCTTCGGACTAATTGAAATTTCTTCATCGTTAGCAATTCGAATGCGCGGCCCCTGCAAGTCCGCCAGGATGCCCACTGGCACATCCATCTTTTTCTCTAGATCACGAATAATCTTAATAACCCGTTCATGCCAGGCAAAGTCGCCATGCGAAAAATTTAGCCGGGCGACATTCATACCGCTCTCAATCATTTTTTTTATCGTTCCCTTCGTCTCAGAGACAAGTCCGAGTGTGGCCACAATTTTAGTTTTCTTCATGATATCTACGAATTATCCCGCTTTAGCAGGACCCCGCCGAGGCGGTGGCGAATAACTACGCATATACGAACGATCATCTTTCGGTAGTTTAATTTAAAAAACAAAAACAGGCAAATCATCGATTCGCCCGTTTCTGTGAAATATTTCGACTTTGACTATTTGATGAGCGTGAACCCACCAATGACCGGCAAAGGCTTCATCTCTCCGTTAGCCGCGTTGATCACACCCATAACGATCAAGACTAGATCGGCAATCCACACTAGCATCGGAACGAAGAAAAGCATACCGAACGACACGGCCACCAACACCATTGAGGCAATGTAAGCTCCGGCTCCGAAAAGCAAGAGGTTCAATTGCTGATTAGCATGGAACTTGGCAAAGGGACTCTTTTTCCCGTCCTCAGTTACGAGCGGCACGAAAAAAAGGATTTGCACAATGTAGCCCACAATCGCCATCGCTTTATTCTTCTCAACGTCGGCTGGGTCAGCCTTAGCAACTGTTGGTTGTTCAATTTTTTGTTCTTCTGTCATACTGACACCTCCTTTCTGTTGACTGATATATGTCTATTCCAATCTTACCAGTTCCTGCTGAAAACACAACCTATCTTTTTTCGGCGATTACCCACAAATTTCCTTGCTCAGTTTTTCCCGAACGACCTATGCGGAGCCCACCGGCTTGAAAAAAACGACGCAGTTCCCCCAGAGAAAAGGCATGATGAAAGCGATCAAATTGGCAGCGCTGATTATCCCGAAAGGCAATGAAACAATCCTTCCAATCTAACTGGCTTCGCCTAAATATTTTTCTCACCCAATTATTAATAAGCAACGGAACATATTTTGGCTGCCACAAATTCCAAACAGTTGCCACCAAGGCACCGCCCGGCTTCAGGACTCGCTGCAGTTCTTGCACAGCTCGTGTCCTCGCCTCTCGGCCAGGCAGATGATGAAAAACCGCCACCGCGTACACGACATTGAAATAATTATCAGGGAATGGTAGAGTTTCCAAACCAGCTATCTTTTGAAACTGAACTCCCGGCTTAACATATTTAGCCTTCGCAACCTCAATTAACTTTTGCGAAACATCAACCCCAAAATACTCCGGTTGTTTGTCGCCAATCAATTCCAACAGCCGACCATTCCCACAGCCAAAATCCAGCACTCGATCACCGTCTTTGACATAATCCCCGATAAACTCCAGTCCACGCCAAAAGTGTTTCCGAGTCGCCGAAAACTTGTCTGAAACCAAATCATAACCATTTTCGACATCCGAGATAATTTGTTTTGCCACCTGTTTGTCCATGCACTCAGCTTACGACAATTTCATCCGCGCCGCAATTCGCCATCTACCTGACACCCAGGCCGACTTTTTACACCTGAAAAAACAGCTCTCTGCTAAATTCAAAATCCAGACCCCAACTAACGCCAACTTACGCGAACGTTACAACTATCTTTTGGCTCAGAAAAAAATCAGGCGTAGTCCGAAACTGGAAAAATTGCTCCTTAGTCGAAGAGTGCGAACCGAGTCGGGCGTGGCCGTGGTGGCCGTCCTCACCAAGTCCTATCCCTGCCCAGGCCAATGCCTCTATTGCCCGACCGAGAAGGAGATGCCTAAAAGCTATCTTTCCAATGAGCCAGCGGTCATGCGAGCTATTAGCGCTAAGTTCAATCCCTACGCCCAAGTTCAGAGCCGTCTGCGCTCCTTGGAGCTTAATGGGCACCAAACCGACAAAGTAGAACTGATTGTCATGGGCGGAACGTTTTCGGCGTTACCCAAGGCTTATCAGCAAAAATTTGTAGCCGAGTGTTTTCGAGCGTGTAATGATTACCCGAAACGTATAACTTGTAACGCAAAACGCATAGTGTCAGATAATTTGTCCGGGGAGCAGAAACGGAATGAGAAAGCGAAGCATCGGATTATTGGCCTAACCCTAGAAACTCGACCTGATTATATAGATGAAAAGGAAATTGTTAACTTTCGCGCCCTGGGCTGCACACGAGTGGAACTGGGCGTACAAAGTATTTTTGACGACGTACTCAGAAAGAACAAGCGCGGACATGCGGTGAGCGAAACCATCCGAGCAACAAAATTGCTAAAGGACGCGGGCTTCAAGATCAATTATCACATCATGCCTGGTTTACCAGGGTCAAGCATAAAGAAAGATTACAAAATGTTTCAGGAGCTATTTTCGAGTCAGAATTTTCAGCCGGACATGCTCAAGATTTATCCGACAGTTGTCCTGAAAAACAGCGCTCTATATTCTTTGTGGAAGAGAGGCGAATATAAACCATTAACCGATCACCAATTCAAGAAGTTCATTGTCAAAGTGAAAAACGAGATCATTCCTCCCTACGTCCGCATCCAACGACTCATTCGCGATGTGCCAGCCGCGTCCATCATCGCCGGACCGATTGTTTCAAACCTGCGTCAACTGATTGCCACCGAATCCAAATGTCAGTGCATCCGTTGCCGAGAGGTGGGTGCTGATTTCAGAATAGACGAGCAAATTGTCCTAGACAGAACTGAATATGCCACTCTGGGAGGCAGAGAGATCTTCCTGCAATACGTATCGCCCGACAAACACAAGCTTTTTGCTTTGCTGCGATTACGTCTCCCTGATAGCAGTCCACTGTCCCATTTTATTCCCGCCCTCCGAGGCGCCGCCCTGATTCGCGAAGTGCACACCTACGGGAAGATGACCGCTATCGATACCAAAGACAAAAAAAATCCCCAACATATTGGTCTTGGAAAAAAGTTAATGCTGGAAGCCGAAAAAATTGCCCGAGAATATGGTTTCCAGAAAATTGTAGTAATATCTGGGATAGGTGTGCGTGGTTATTACCGAAAGCTGGGATATAAATTGCAAGATACTTATATGGCGAAGGGTTTATAATTTCCTGTCATTGCGAGCGTAGCGAAGCAATCTAGGATGCTATGTCAAAACAATATTGGGTGTATATATTGACCAACAGAACTAACTCCGTATTATACACCGGCATAACCGGCAATCTATCGAGAAGGATGGAAGAACATAAGAGCGGAAAAATCAGAGGATTCACTAGCAGGTATAACGTGTTCCGATTAGTTTTCGCCCAAGCATTCGACAACGTCAACTACGCTATTTTGGCCGAGAAAAAAATCAAAGGTGGCTCTAGACAAAAGAAGATTGAACTAATAAAAAGTATTAATCCAGAATTTAAAGAATTAATATATTGAATTGCGAGATTGCCGCGTCGCTACGCTCCTCGCAATGACATGATTATCATATGTCTAAAATTATCATTGCTTCTGGACCAGTTATTGTTGAAGATAATAAAGTGCTCCTCGATCAACACGGAGACACGACTTTTTGGAAGTTTTGCGGTGGACGAACGGAAAATTTGGAATCCAGTTTGATTGATGTTGCCAAAAATAAAGCCAATGAAGAATTGGGCATCGAATTGGAAATCACCAACCCTGAGCCATTCATAACCTACACCGTCAAAGAAACGCCCGAGGGGCCACTCGATGTCATTCTGGTTCACTTTCTGGCCAAAAGAATTGGTGAGGTTAAGCCCGGACCGGAGATCCGCGAATGGGCCTGGCTCGACATACAGAATCTACCGGACAACTTAGCGCCCAATATTATTCCAGTTCTAAAGCACTTTGGCTTTATACAATAAACGAAGTGATTGAGTTCAGAATTCCTTCTTCATCTAGGCCGGCTTCGGCCAAGACTTCTTCGCGCGTGCCGTGTCCCAAAAACTTGTCCGGCAGACCCAAGTTTTTCACATTCACCCCAATCCCCTCACGCAGAACAAATTCATTGATTGCGCTGCCTGCTCCGCCAGCCACCACGTTATCCTCCAGCGTCACAAAATACTGATGCTTCTTGGCGAGCTCTTTGAGCAACGCTTCATCCAGCGGTTTTACAAAGCGCATATTCACTAGAGTAGCGTTTAATTTTTCCGCTGCTTTTTCAGCGTTAGTCGCCAATGTTCCGAAAGACAGGATCGCCACTCTTTTTCCTTCCCTCATTATTTTAGCCTTTCCAATTTCTATCGATTCAGTCTTTTCACTATTATAGCGTCTCCGACTACTGCCGCGCGGATAGCGCACCACTACTGGGCCGCCGTGCTTGTATCCAGCTTCCAACATCGCATAGCTTTCACTTTCATCCACCGGCGCCATAATAATCAGATTCGGAACGACCCGCAAAAATGACAGGTCAAAGCTACCAGCATGCGTGGCCCCATCCGGTCCCACAATACCCGCCCGATCAACAGCGAAGAGGACGTCCAAATTTTGCAACGCCACATCGTGAATCAACTGATCATAGGCCCGCTGCAAAAACGAGGAATAAATGGCCACCACTGGTTTTTTGCCTTCGCAAGCCAGGCCCGCCGCAAAAGTGACCGCATGTTGCTCGGCAATCCCCACGTCATGAAAGCGCTTGGGAAATTTTTTACCAAACTCAACTAATCCCGATCCTTCGCCCATGGCCGGCGTGATAGCATGTAGCTTCAGATCTTTTTCGGCTGCATGGCTAATCCAGTCCGCAAAGACATCCGTATAGGTGAGAACTTTTTTGCCCTGGCCATTATTTTTTCCCGTCACTGGATCAAAAGGCTTTACGGCATGCAATGAAAACTGGTCCTTCTCCGCTAAAGCATAACCTTTACCCTTGGTGGTGATGACATGCAAAATTTTCGGTCCCCTAATTTTTTTCAGATTAGCCAAAACTTCAACCAACGTTTGCGCGTCATGCCCGTCGATTGGGCCATAATAATCAAAGCCTAGCTCTTCAAAAAGTGTTCCGGGCGCAATAATGCCTTTGGTATAGGCTTCCGTCTGCCGCGCAAATTTCTGGATAGTCGGAACGCGACCCAAAATTTTCCTCCCCTTATTACGCAAACGCACATAGGTCGGCGAGGAAATCAAGCGTGTCAGATATTTTCCCATGCCACCCACATTCGGTGAGATGGACATTTTGTTGTCATTTAGAACCACCAGCATATCCACTTCGACATCGCCCGCGTGATTCATGGCCTCAAAGGTCATGCCGCCGGTCAAGGCACCATCGCCAATCACTGCCACCACCTGCGGCGCATTTTTCTTGTTTCGATTGGCGATAGCCATGCCCGTAGCCGCACTAATCGAAGTGCCAGAATGCCCCACACCCAATGGGTCGTATTCGCTTTCTTCTCTTTTGGGAAAGGGACTGAGCCCCCCCTTTTTGCGAATGGTCAGCATTCGATCTTTTCTACCTGTCAGAATTTTGTGTGGATAGGCTTGGTGCCCCACGTCCCAAATCAACAAGTCTTTCGGCGTATCAAAAACGTAGTGCAGCGCTACCGTCAATTCTACTACTCCCAAGTTAGACCCAAAATGTCCACCCGTTTGAGCCACACTCTCAATCAAAAACTGGCGCACCTCATCACAAAGTTGCGGTAATTTTTCCACCGGAAGATTTCTCACATCTTGTGGAAGATTGACAGAGTCTAGTAATTTTTTGGAGTTAGTTATTGTCATAGTCAACTATTTACCCGCCAACTGACCGCACGCTCCTTGAATCTCCTCACCCAGACTCTTACGAATGGTCGCACTTATCCCCATTTCAGAAAGCATATTTTTGAAGTGTTCCGTTTTTTCGCGAGAAGAAGGTTGCAGCTCGTCACTTGTCACGTTATAGCGAATAAGATTTACATGCAACAACTGCAATTTTTCAATCGAACGAATGTAGCCGGCTAACTTTCGCGCATCCTCTGCCGAGTCATTAATTCCGGCCAGCATAATGTACTCCAAGAAAACCTGTCGGTTAGTAATTTGAAAATATTTTTTCAGCGCTTGCCTCAAGCTTTCCAGATTATCCTTCTTGTTCACCGGCATGAATTCAGAGCGCTTGGCATCATCCGCAAAATGGAGAGAAATCGCCAGGTTGACCTGCGGGAATTCCCGGGCCATTTTCTCAATTCCTTCCGTCACTCCCGAGGTAGAAACAGAAATTGCCCGCGAGCCAAAGCCAAACAAATTTTTGTCGATTAATATTTTGAGGCTCTCACTCACATTGTCCCAATTCAAAAACGGCTCCCCCATGCCCATATAGACGATGTTAGACACATCGTGATTTCTAATTTCTAATTCCGAATTTCTAAACTTTTTTTTGAGCCACTGTTTCCAAAACAAAACCTGATCCACAATTTCTTCGGCCGTTAGGTTACGCTTGAGACCCAACTTGCCCGTGGCACAAAACCGACAACCCATCGGACAACCCACTTGCGTAGAAACGCAAACCGACCACATTTCTGGCTTAGGCGAAATGAGAACGGTTTCGATGTGACTCCCATCTGCCAGCTTCAATAACGCTTTGGCAGACTGACCATTCTTGGCTTCCAAAATTTTCTCCGCTACAAAAGATAATATTGGCAACTTTTCGTTTAGCTCATCCCGCAGATTTTTTGGCAAGGAAGTTATCTCGGCGAATTCCGCCATACCTTCTTGGTAGACGGCGCGTAAAATTTGACCCAGTCGAAATTTGGGCTGGTCTTTCTGTATTAAAAATGCTTCCAATTTTTCAATATTCATATGATCCTAACGATACTGTATCAGCATTCTTTTATCAAATGAAAAAGTTTTCGCGGCCCATGCCACAAAATTCAATAAGCCATTCTTACCACCCCTTAGTGTCCAAAAAATCCTCGCCCATTTTTGTCGGGAATGAGATAGAGGACGACGCCCCGTTCTTCGCAAAATTTAATAACCTCCTTATCCCTCACCGAACCGCTAGTGGAAATGATGGCCTTGACACCTGCCTGCGTCAAAGCCTCAACCCCATCCGTCTCCGGGAAGAAACTGTCACTTGAAGCCACAGCCTCCATGGGAGAGTGCTGACTAGTTTCCGCTCGAGTAATTGCCAACTGAGATCCATATACTCGTGCCTGCTGTCCCACCCCATTCCCAAGAAGCACTCCATTTCGCACGATCACGATAGTATTACTGTTGGATGTGTCACCGATCGACTTGGCAAGCAGCATGTCATTTTCCTGCTGAAGAGTCGCTTGGCCAATTTTTGCAAGCTCCGGATCGTTAAGGTCAAGAATAAACGTGTAGTTCGGCTGGGAAAGAAGACCGCCCCGCACATAGCGGAAACGCGGAGCGACATCGAGGCTGTGACGATTGAGCTTCTCCAATGCCGGATTCGCGATCAATCGACACTTATCACCCTTGCGCCGCAGTACTTCAATGGTACGGTCGTCAAACGACGGAGCGATGATGCCATCCAGCAGCCTCCTTTTTCCTTCTGGCATGCCGTGAGTGAGAAGCGTATCCGCTACCTCCTCGGTGACTTGAAAGTTCAGCAGCACCAATCCACCAAAAATCGCCAGCGGGTCACCCATTACCATTTCGCGCACAAGCTCAATCGCATTGTGACCAATAGCTACTCCACAAGCATTGCCGTGCTTCACAGCGATGGCCATGAGCGGAACTTCTCCACGATTCACGTCAAACGTGGCTGCGATATGAGTGGCCGTCTGCAATAGACGCTCCGTATCGCACAGATTGTTGAAACTCGGGTCTGTTCCGGCCACCAGCTGAAATCGGTGAATGGCCAGCGGATCTTCTGAATTCGCCTGATAAAGCGCCGCTGGAACCTGGTAACCGTTTTCACCGTATTTGCAAACCAGTGTCCGCTCTCCCACCATCCCCGTATACTTTCCTTGACCGTGATAGGTCGCCGAAGCTAAACAGTAATCGGCTACTGTCGCTTCGGCTTTGGCAGCTAGTTCGGTGAGAAATTCTTCAGCACTAGGTTCTCCAGCCTTTAACCACTCAATGACTCGCGGACGATCCGCCCCATCACACACCACGATTCGGCGACTCTTGGCCGCTGAGCGAAGCATAGTTGGTCCGCCAATGTCCGTCTGTTCGATAATCGATTCCGAAGTACTTCCGTCTTTTTGAATCTCCTGCTTGAGAGGATACATATCCACACACACCAGACCCAGCCAAGGAATTCCCCGCTTTTCCAGTTCAGCCCAATCTTCCGCCACATCCCGCGCCAAGATTCCCGCATGCACTTCCCGCGAAAGCGTGACCACCCGATGACCGAGAATGGCTTCTCCACCCACCAGACTCGCCACGTCCTGCACAGGAACCCCTGCCGCTTCGATAGCCCGAGCAGTTCCTCCGGAGGAATATAGCGTCCACCCAAGAGCCACCAGCTCGCGAGCGAAGTCCGCGATTCCATCTTTGTTATACACCGAGATTAAAGCATTTTTTCTGTTCATTTGTGTTGATCACTTTAAACTCAAATCACACTTTTGACTTCTCCTGCCTATATCCATACTTTAATCCAAATCCATATTGTTATCAAATGGAAAAGGGCTCGCCACTGTGCGCTTGTGCACACAGCTTTGAGCCCCTTTTTTCGCCCTCCCGGTTACGCTGCCTTCGGAGGGTTCTTCTCGAGCCACTCCAGGATACCCGCGTCGTAGGCGCTGGTCAGCTCGAACACCTTCTGTGCCAACTGCCACTTCCGCAGCGGGTCGACGTCGCCGGTCCGCTCGATCTCATCGACGACCCAGTCGTAGTCCTCCGGGTCGACGACCACGATCGCGCCGTTCTTGGCGGCCGCGCGCACCATGGTCGGGCCACCGACGTCCATCTTCTCGATCACCTCGGCGCGGGTGATGCCCGGCTTCTTGGTCTCCTCCTCGAAGAGGTAGAAGTTCACGAAGACGAGCGGAATCGGCTGGATGCCATACTGCTGCATCTCCGCGTCGTCGACACCGACCTCGCCGATGATCCCGCCCATGACCCTCGGGTTGAGCGTCTTGAGACGGCCCCGCAGGATCTCGGGAAACCCGCTGTAGTCGGAGACCTGCGTGACCAGCACGCCTGCCTCCTTGAGCTCCCTGGCTGTGCCGCCGGTCGAGATGACCTGGATGCCCAGACCCTCAAGCCGCTTGCCGAGCTTGATGAGTCCGGTCTTGTTCGAAACGCTGACAATCGCCCTACTGATACGTTCCTTCATGTGCGCCTCCTCCTGGCACCAGTTGACATTGCCTCATTGCTCCTTGATTTTCAGTCCTCCTTTCGCCACCCAGCCTAGACTAGCTGGCCAGAAAAATCAAGTCGCTCTCACGTTTTATTTTTGCCAACAAAAAGAGCGGGAATTCATCCCGCTCGCAAAGTACACTTTCTATAAACCTGCTTTTTTGATTTTGTCTTTCAATTCCTTTACTTCTCCTCCAGCCTCATCGATCTTCTTGAGATTTTGAATAGTGCGAATAACATCGGAAGACAAATCGCGGGAAATGTGAACAAATCCCACCACTTCATCTCGCACATCTTTGATAGGATAGGCTGTCACTTCCGTATAGAAATGTTTACCTGCAGCGTCCTGATGCTTATGAATGAACCTTTCTGATTTTCCGCTTTCATAGAATTCAGCGATTGGACACTTGTGATCCGGCGGACTACAGATATCATCTAGACCATGGGTAATTTTGTAGCAGCAACTACCAATCACGTCCTTGTTGTCCATGCCCAAAACACTGAGCAAAGTTTCATTAGCATAGGTTATCTTAAACTCCCGATCCACAATCATAATGCTCTCGGAGATATTGTTGAGTATATCATACATGAAATCCCCCATCTCGAACGTTACACCTTCCATGTTGAATGTTCCACAGGGTGTGTCTTTTGCCATATTCTCTGTCTCTAGAATATTAGTGCTCTTCCGAGATTATATCACAACTATTCAACCGTTACAGATTTGGCCGAGTTCCTCGGTTTATCGACCCCGTAAAGTCGCTGCGCACCAACGGGGCGGGCATCACCACAGTTTTATTCAACAGTCACGGACTTAGCCAGGTTGCGTGGCTTGTCTACATCGTATCCACGCCCTACCCCGACATAATACGCCAAGAGTTGCAACGGAATGACTGAAAGCAAGGGAGTAAGCATTTCCAGTGTTTTGGGAATATAGATCACATCATCAGCAATTTTTTGAATAGCCTTGTCGCCCTCGGTCGCAATGGCAATGATTTTTCCGCCACGCGCCTTAATTTCCTGCATGCCGCTCAAGTTTTTTTCATAGACGCTGTCTTTGGGTGTCACAAAAATGGACGGGAAGTTTTTGTCAATCAAGGCAATGGGCCCATGCTTCATTTCGCCCGAGGGATAACCCTCGGCATGCACATAGGCAATCTCCTTGATTTTGAGCGACCCCTCCAACGCGATCGGATAATTATACTTGCGTCCCATGTAGAGAAAATTCTGATACTTCAAATACTTCTTAGCAATCTTTTTGATGTCCTTGGAAGTTTTGAGCATTTTCTCGATTTGCTTTGGGATCTTGGCCATTTCCGTTGCGATACGCTGGCCCATCACAAAAGACATGCCCCGCTGCCGGCCCAACATGAGCGTCAGCAACACAAAAACTGATAGCTGAGAGGTAAAGGCTTTGGTTGAAGCTACTCCAATTTCTGGCCCAGCATGATTATAGGTCCCGGCGTCCGTTTCGCGTGCAATGGTCGAGCCAACCGTATTCACGATGCCCAGCGTCAGCGCACCCTTTTCTTTGGCCTCCCGAATGGCGGCCAGCGTGTCCGCTGTTTCGCCTGATTGCGAAATCGCCAGCACCGCCACCTTGTCATTCAGGATCGGTTTACGATAACGAAATTCGGAAGCATATTCAACTTCCACCGGGATGCCGGCATATTCTTCCAACATATATTCGCCCACTAACCCAGCGTAATAGGAAGTGCCACAACTCACGATGACAATTTTTTCGATACCCCTCAATTGATCAGCCACATGACGCAATCCCCCGAGCTTGGCCCTGCCCTCAGGAACCACCAAGCGACCGCGAGTGGCGTTCTGAATAGTTTCCGGTTGCTCAAAAATTTCTTTGAGCATGAAATGGTCAAAGCCATGCTTTTGCGCTTTTTCAATTGACCAATCCAATTTGGTCACTTCTTTGCTCACTGCCCGATTTTTCACGCTAAACACCTCGTAGTTGTCAGGTGTGATTACTGCCACCTCTCCATCTTCAAGATAAACCACTTGATCCGTGTGACGAATGATGGCCGAGACATCCGAAGCGATCACATTCTCATTACTGCCCACGCCAATCACCAGAGGACTGCCGAGACGCGCTACGATCATTTTATTTGGCTCATCACGGTGAATAATGGCCAGACCATAGGTTCCCCGCAGAAGCTTCAGCGATTCCAAGACTGATTTTTTGAAATCGTATTTTTTCCCGAACTCCTCAATCAAGTGCGCAATGACCTCACTGTCTGTTTCCGATTTGAACACGTGTTTCTTGCGAATGAGAATATCCTTGAGTTCTTGATAATTCTCAATGATACCGTTATGCGCTAGCCAAATCTTTCCGTTGCAGTCTGAGTGCGGATGTGAATTCCGATCACAAGGCTTGCCATGTGTCGCCCAGCGCGTGTGCGCAATGCCCACCACGCCCTCCAGTTGCTCACTCACTTTGTTTTCCAAATTAGCCACTCGGCCCACTGACTTCACCGCTACGATACTGGATCCATTCTTGCCACCCACTTGAGACACAATTGCCAGGCCCGCCGAGTCATAGCCGCGATACTCCAGACGCTTGAGACCTTCAATCAAAATCGGCGCAGCGTTCTGCTTGCCAATGTAGCCAATGATTCCACACATAGATTAACGCTCATTTTAGAATTAAAATATCACTTTCATAAACAGCATGGTCAGAAGAGCCATGGTCATGAAGAAAATAGCTAACCACCCAAAGATCCGTACCCAAATTGGATGCGTTTCGTCCCCCATGATTTTTTTGTTATCACCCGCGATCATAATCAGAAATAAGAGCGGCAAGGCAATGACTCCGTTCAGGAAAGCTGACCAATACAAAGCGGAGATGGGATTGATGCCCAAAAAGTTGAGCAGTAGGCCAACCAGGATCGAAAAGGCAATCACCGCATAGAATCCCTTAGCCCGCGATAATTTTAGTTCTAGACCTTCGCGCCATTTGAGCACTTCACTCAAAGCATAGGCGCCCGAACCAGCTAGCACCGGAATACCCAAGAGTCCCGTGCCAATAATGCCTAGAGAAAACAAGAGATAGGCGTAATCCCCAGCTAGTGGCCGCAAGGCTAGCGCCGCCTCCTCAGCCGAACCAATGTCGTAGATTCCGTTTTTGAAAAACACCTGTGTCGTAGTCAGCACAATGAAGAAAAAAGCAATGTTGGCAAAGAGCATGCCAATCCCCACGTCATTGCGCATCTTGCCCATGCGATCATGCACTGTGCACGGATCGCATTTGGCATGCACCAATTTACCCTCTTCAACCTCTTCCGAGGTTTGCCAAAAAAACAGGTAAGGCGAAATGGTCGTTCCAAAAACAGCAATCATCGCAAAAACATAGGCCTGGCTATTTTCTACATGCGGGAGCAAGGCGAAGTTGAAAACTTCTCCCCAGGCCGGATGTACAATGAATCCGGTAATCACATAGGCAAAGAGCGAGACCGTGAGCCATTTGAGAAACTTTACATAGGTGTGGTATTTCACAAAAACTTCTAACAACAGAATAATCAACGCAAAGACAACTGCTGAGAAATAGAAGTTTAGGCCAGTGGACATTTGTGTCACGGCGGCCATAGCACCCAGATCCGCACCAATATTGGCAATGTTAGCCACAATCAGTAATAGCGTGGCGACTGTTACCACTTGCTTGGCATAGTGTTGACGCAAGACGTCGGCTAATCCTCGATTGGTAACAATCCCGATGCGCGCACAGGCCTCTTGCACGGCCAACATAACCGGCAGGAGCCATAGGGCCATCCAGATAATCGCTAGGCCAAACCTAGCCCCCACTGAAGAATAAGTACCAATACCGCCTGGGTCATCATCTGAAGCGCCCGTAACTAGTCCCGGCCCTAGCGCCCGCAAAAAGAGGCGCAACTTCCGCCGAGGATGCATGACCAATTCTTTGGCCGCCAATAACTCGGTTGTAGTAATGCGCAGCGTTCCATCTAATGCCCATTCAGCCTCCACTTCCCCCCAAACAATCAATTTCTTGGCCAAGATGAGTGGCACACCTAACTCTCGTCGGAATTCAGACAAGGTGAATAGTCTTTGTTCGCCCGCCGGAATAGCAGTCGGAGAAACTATTGTTGGCTGACTATTTTTTTGATTCTGTTCGCCGCTTGCCATAAAGTTTTTATTTCGAAGTCGCAATATTTATTCTTTTTATCATTATACCGCCCCGCACGCTTTTTGACCAAGAACGTAACTACCTGGGGAAATTTTTGCTTCACATTCGTCAGTTGTTCCACCCGATCGTCCAGGAAAACTATGAGTTCGTCCAATTGGGCACCTCGCTTACCAATTATTTTTCCAATTGCGCTGGATTTCATGCGATCAGTCACGAAAACTTTTTTTGTCAGCTCGGCAATCCCGGAATTCTGAATTTTAAAATGTTGGAATTTCGTCTCGCCATATGAAACGACCATGATATTTTGCTTGCCCAACGTTTTCAAAAAACGTTTCGCCTCGGGGAAAACATAGCGCCGCGTGTCGCTCAACAAAGCACGGATATCATTTTCGATGGGTGCGGAGTCAATTCCGGCCTGTTGCAATTTCTGGAAGTGCACCCAAGGGTCATACTTTTTAAGTTTCTGTCCACGTCGTCGAATTGGATAATCCACGTATGATTTATTAAACAATTGCGCCGAAACTCCATAACGCGCAAACACCCGCTTGAAGTCCTGAATGAACTTGGCGGTGTTGAACAAGACATCATCAAAATCAACGAAAATTTTCATGACTGCAAAATAGACATTAATGTTTTGGCCAGCTTCGCCCCGTCGTGGCGAATGAATGAACGCTGAGCCGCGATAGCATCCGCCGCACTAAATTTTGGTTTGGAATTACTCAGCAAATTGGCCATGATTATTTGATAGTTGTGATCGCCTCGCAAATCCCGAACTTTCACCAACAAGTCCTTGGTCTTGGCATATTTCTTGATCAATTTCGCATCGGGCCGGCGTGAGTTGAAAGTCACAAAATCAATCCGCTCGGCCCCAATCAATCCATTCAAGGCGGTCACATAGTCCTCCAAAAAATATCCGTCAGTATGCGAGCTTTTATTGACCAGATTGCAATTATAAACCACCTTGGCTTTCGATTTCCGAATTGCCTGAGGGATTCCATCCACCAAGAAGTTAGGAGCGATGCTACAATAGTGATTGCCTGGACCGATCACAATCAAATCAGCCGCTAGAAGTTGCTTGATCGCCTTGGAACTAGCCTTGGCCCGTGGCCGCAGATAAAACTTTTTGATCCCCGCCCGTTGCAAATCCCGATTGTGATTTATTTCCTCCTCACCGGCTAGTTTCACTCCATTCTGCAAATCCATGCACAAAACAATGTCTGTTTCAGTGACCGGAATCACCTCACCTCGCACATCCAAAATCCTGGCCGCTTTTTCCACCCCCTTGGAAAAACTGTGATTAATCTTTTCCAGAGCCGACAAGAACAAGTTGCCGAAGCTATGACCTTTCAAGCCCCCCTCCGCAAAACGATAGTTCATGAGTTCGCGCAACTCTTTGGAAGAATCAGACAGCGCCACCAAACATTGGCGCACGTCGCCTGGCGGCAACACTCCCAGCTCATCCCTGAGCACTCCCGTTGAACCGCCATCATCGGTCATGGAAACAATAGCCGCCAAATTGACTGGATATTTTTTGAGACCGCTGAGCAGCATGAAGCTCCCCGTACCTCCACCAATGGTGACTATGTTCTTGCGACGCATACGGTTAATTTATAAATTTAGCTAGCTCCTGTTCAGCTTGTTGCAAATGATCCGGATAGCCTACTGGTTGCCAATGAGTAGCGCGAATGACTTTGATTGGGTGCTTATCTTGCATCTGCAGCATGGTCTGGGGCAAACCGAATTCGGTACCGTTAATCGGAACCAGTGGATAATCAAAAAAACCTTTGGTCAGCGCATAGGCACCAATGTTCGCCAATCTATTTTCCATAGTGGCTGGTTTTTCCACGATGTCCGTCACGTTCCCATCCTTGTCTAACTGCACGATCCCAAACCGCGTGGGATCATCCACTTCGATTGCTAAGAGGGCTAGACGCTCCTGACTCAACTTTTCCAAATCTTGGCGATAATACAGGTCGTCCCCCATGAGAACCAGAAAGCGATCTTGCAAAATATCCTGACAATCCCACACTGCCCCACCCGAACCATTCAGTTCTTTTTGCCGAACGTAGCGAATTTTTTTTCCCGCGAAAGAATCACCAAAATATTTTTGAATCTGTTCTCCCAAATAGTTGATGGCGATAATTACTTCGTCAATCTTGGCTGGCAGAAATTCCAGTGTGTAGGCTAAAATCGGCTTACCCTGAATGGGCAACATGGACTTGGGAATATCTTGAGTGAGAGGCAACATGCGAGTACCCTTACCCGC
The DNA here is from genome assembly GCA_004297805.1 of Patescibacteria group bacterium. GTDB lineage: Bacteria > Patescibacteriota > Minisyncoccia > Moranbacterales > SCTJ01 > SCTJ01. The sequence continues at coordinate 18,721 of SCTJ01000005.1, forward strand.
CGCCAGAATAACTGCTTGCATAAACTAGAGTGAATTCCACAATTGTAAGAAAATAGTTTTTTGAGTTTCGTAGATCATTTGATTTTCAATAATCACGCCGACTGGCGATCGATTATTATCCAAGGAAATAAAGGCGCACTTGCCAGCATAGATAATGATATAGGTCATGTTTTCTTTGGAGCCATCCTTGGGAACAATCCATTTGCGTTCATCTAGCCCATAGGTCCCTCCGCCCTGTGACAGGGAAATAGCCATGGCTTTGACTCCGAGCTTAACGCGTTTTTTGTTGAAATCAGGATAAGCGGCATAGACATCCTCGCGCACTCCGGCAGCCGAATAGACATAATATTCTTTGGCCTTCTCTTCACTCGTCAATGACAACACGTCATCCAAAATGAAACGAATTCCGTCTCGCCCTTCATAGAATTTGGTGACTGGCTTGCTGCCCTCTTTGTCTTGCAAGGATTTCAGTTCCGGAATCAGTTCCTTCAATTTTTCCCCGGCATCTTCCAACTTGGCTTTTTCATTCTCTACCATCTTGAGAATTTTCTCCGGATCCTCGGCCACGAAACGCTGCTTGGTATCCTGATGGTAAAAGGACACAATTCCCAATTCTTGCAGTTTTTTCAAAATATCATAGGTCGTGCCACGATTAAGTTCCGTCAGCTCCGCTAGACTGCGCACTGAAACAGCTCCATATTCCAGGAGCTTGAGATAAACTTTGATTTCCTTGTCCGATAGACCTATTTTTTTGAAAACGGTGATGTCCACATTGTTTGTTTTAAACGATTTAACTCCTCGGCTAGAGGAGCTGTGGGTTGGGCTATAAAAAGTTGTTTGTGAGTGGGGGGAGAGGAGAGAGAAAAGATGGAATAGCGGGAAGGGAAGGCGCAGGGGTCTCTATATAGTTATATATAGAATGGGGGGTGAAGATGTAAGGCAGTGTATGAACATTTAGTGAGCCTGGGAGAATCTTGATAACAAGATTTCCCAGACAAACACTACACTTACAGAGCTTCAAGATACAGTTGTATCATTCGCAGAATGCGAGTTAGCCGAAAGGCTAGATGGAACCCATAATGTGATTATTTGGCTCACCAGACTCTGGCTAACAGGCATTCCGTGCGCCTATCTTTTCTCTCTCGTTGTAAATATACTTCTTGTCTCCAGTATACACATTCTACAAAACTTGTCAAGTATTTTCCGACAACTTATGCTTAATTATATAATAATGCCTTATTAAAAGCACAAAAAGTGACATATTCTGTCACCTTTTATAACTATATACGATCCAGAAGGCCTAACGCTAGTCAATCGTGACTTCCAGATCTACATACAAAACATCCAGCAAAAACCGTTCTAGGTCCTTGTTTACAGCATTTGTGTAGTCCTTGCCCTGGATAGCAATCTGATCCATAGTCTTGCCTTCGCGCTTCATTTGTTGGAAAAATGGTACAATTCCCTCTCCCTGAATGGTAGCCAAAAATTGGGCCATGAGCCTATTAGCCTTGAAATATCCTTCAATCTGATCTTCGGACAACCGCTCCCAATCGTCCTTTATCTTCTTGGCAAACTCCCTAAACTCAGATTCTTCCCGAGCTGATTCTTGTGTAATAGTTTTGAGAATAATTTTACCTCTTCGTTTAGCCGGCAAATAACGCTGCAAAAAATCTTCCACTGACATTTCACCGACGGCCGACGTTAGCTCGACTCGACCACTAGTCATCAGGTGCTCTACCTTCTGAGCATTGAGTTGACCATTCTTGTCCATAAACTGCCACCAGACCGAGCCGTGAGTCAGTGCCTCCTCTGGTGTATCAACCTTTGTAATCTGAAATCCTAATCGCTTTCCTAGCGGGTGAGCCATCAACCATGACTGGCCGCGCACTTTTTGGATTTGAGGATATCGATCAACTATTTCTGTGGCGATCTTGCCAAGTGACTCCCGAAGACCTTCAATGCCTAATGATTTGCCCTCGCTTTTGTATAACTCCTCCGCATGCAAATACAACTCACGACCAACTCCCCCATCCTCTCCATGTTTAATTTCATAATGAAAGACTCCCAAATCTTTCCGTTGGAGCCTCATGGCCTCGCGCCGTTCCTGATTACGCTGCAAGATACTGGCCGGAGCTGACTGGCGAATACGGCGTAACTCATCAGTGATATATTCCGCGACGGCACTCACTCCATCTTCACCTGCAGACGCAAATAACCCATTAACTTTAGCGCTGAACTGTTCAAAATAATCATTCAGTTCTATTTCAGATATTTTCTCGCTGTAATTTCTGAGCGATTCTTTCAGTTCGCTGCCGACTGCCGTGTATCGTTTGAGTGATTTAGCAAAAGTTGCCTCTGGATTTTCAGCTCTCATCTTCCCGAACATCTGCTCAGCGAAAACCACTTGCAAAGTAATCAATTTCTCCTTGAGTACCTGTTCATGTGATTCGACATCGCTAGTCTCGATATCTTGCAAAAGCCACTCTTGTTTCATACTGCTCGAGTAAAATTTTAGCTACACCAAATATTTTTGTTCTAACAATTTACCACAAGGAAACAGCTTTCTCTGAAAGATAGCGCAAATTTAATGAAAGGATCAATACTAAACTGGCTGGGTTTTGTCAACTGATAGCAACTGCTTAACCTTCTCTCGAATTCCATGGCTCCTGGTAACATCGGCCAAGATATTCGTACCCCCTCTGACGCCAGCTATGATTTTTATCAATCTCTCAGCAGTAAACGATTCTTGCGATCCTTGAATTCCCCCGTTTCCATTTTCACGTATCGCCCGATACAATCCGTCCCAATTTTCGGCCGCTTGAATTCGCTGATCAAGATCTCCTTGCTCTTCCGACCCATTCGCTGCCACCGGCAACCTCATCCCCAGCGCTTCTATTTTAACATCGAGCTCCTCTATTATTTTCCGGTCTTCGGGAGTAATGTCGCTCCAACCCAAAATAACTCTTCTCCTCTCTCTAAGTTGTTCCAAGACCTTCCCAATATCACTGGCATCTCCTTCGGCCTCTGGCTGATTAATTTGACCCATTTCCGCTTTTTCTCTGAAACCCATATCGTTTATGTTACGGCTTATGATTATTAAATTTTACCACAAAACAAAAGCAAACAGCAAAAACTAGACACTCAGCTTGGTTAGCAATGCCAACGTTTCCTGGACTCCCATAGTACTGGTGCGGAGGATTCTCGGTCGACTCGTGCTGAGGTCCACTACTATCGATGGGTGCGCGTCCTTGATCCTACCCGCATCCAGGAGCATATCCGGAAGATACTTCTCGCCACTAAAAGCATCTACAATTTTAAATGGATCGTTGAGCGGTTCAGCGCCTCCGATACTAACTGAGGTTGTGATGATCGGATTTTCAAAATGTTCCAAAAGGTTTCGAGTGACTATATTATCTGGCACACGAATGCCCACTGTCCCTGTATCCCCAATTACCACTTCCGAAAGTTTTTTGGCCCCCGGCATAATAAAGGTAAAAGCTCCGGGCAATAATTCATTCAGCACCTCCTTGTGCTTGGCTGACAGAAAGGCATATTTCATGATTTCTTCGACGCTTTTGACCATCACCGACAGCGGCTTTCCGAGAACGCTCTTTTTTATTTTCTGAACCATCTTAACTGCTCGCTCGTTCAAGGCGTCGCAGCCCAAACCATAGAGCGTATCCGTCGGATAGACGATTATTTTTCCAGCCCGAAGTGCCTCGACCGCTTCAGCTATTTGCGCGTCGAATCGGTTTTGGTCCTGAAGATCGACGGAAATTACCCGCACAAACTAAATGACAATATTTACCAACCGGCCTGGGACGAAAATGACTTTGCGGATTTCTTTGCCCGTGAGGAATGGTTGCACGCGTTCACTGGCAAGGGCACTAGTCTTGGCCTCTGCTTCAGCAATATCCGCCGCCACAGTGATGCGATCACGCAGCTTGCCATTCACCTGAACCACTAGTTCGATTTCCTCATCGCGGATCAGTTTCGGATTCCACTTCGGCCACTTTTCCAAGAAGATTGATTTCTTGTGACCCAGACGCGACCAAAGTTCATCGGCCATATGCGGCGCGAACGGACTAAGAATAACGGCTAACAGCTCATAATCAGCTGCGCGCAATTTTTCCTCCCTATCCATTTCGTTAACTAAAATCATCATCGACGAAACCGCCGTGTTGAAACGAAAGTTTTCAATATCCTCAGTCACCTTCTTGATGGTTTTGTGCAACAAGTTCTGCAATTTCTGATTGGCCTTATACTTCTTGCCACTAGTAACCCTTTCTTGCAATCGCCAGACCTTTTCCAAAAACTTGCGCACCCCGCTCACGCCGGCCGTGCTCCAAGAAATGCTTTGGGTAAACGGCCCCATAAACATTTCATAAAGCCGAATGGAGTCCGCTCCAAATTGACTAATGATGTCGTCCGGGTTGATCACATTGCCCCAGCGTTTACTCATCTTGCGCCCATCTTCGGCCTGAATGAGACCCACATGAATCAGCTTCTTGAACGGCTCCTTGGTGGACACGGCCTTGATGTCGAAAAGGAATTTGTGCCAGAAACGCGCATAGAGCAAATGCCGCGTGGCATGTTCAATGCCACCGACATACAGGTCTACCGGCATCCAGTCTTTCTCCTTCTTCTTGTCGATCAGCGCTTTCTTGTTTTTTGGATCAATATAGCGAAGGTAGTACCAGCTTGAGCCTGCCCACTGCGGCATGGTGTTAGTTTCACGTCGGCCTTTCTCGCCGCATTTCGGGCACCGGGTGTTTACCCATTTGGTGATACCCGCTAGCGGTCCCTCGCCGGTGCCAGTTGTCTCATAGCTTTTCACCTTGGGTAGCTCCAATGGCAAATCTTTTTCACGCATCCCAATCCAACCAGGATTAAGCAGCTCGCCTTGGGAAAATTCGCCTTTTTTGAACTGGCCGCTCTTGATTTTGTCCGCACAATGCTGGCAAAAAACGAGTGGGAACGGTTCCCCCCAATATTTTTGACGTGAAAACACCCAATCGCGCATCTTGTAATTTATTTTCCTTTTGCCAAAACCTTTCTTTTCTATGTAATCCTTAATTTTTTCCTTCGCATCAAAAATATCCAGACCATTCAAGAAATCGCTATTAATCATTTTTCCTTCTTCCTCTTGAACTTGCTCTGCTCGCTCAATCGGAGAGACATCACCATCACTACCAACAACTACTCGGATAATGTCTATCCCCATTGCCTTAGCAAACTCAAAATCGCGAGTGTCATGCCCCGGCACACCAACAACTGCACCTGTTCCCACGGTAGCCAACACAAAATCACTCAGATACATCGGCATCTTTTTCCCATTTAAGTTATTCACGGCATAGAGTCCCGTGAATACGCCCGTCTTTTTTCTGCCCTCGGATATCCTATCTAATTCGGTCTTTTTGCTTGTTGCTTCAATATATTTCTTTACTTCCTCCTTATTTGGAAATATATCAACATTTTCTGCCACAAAATTACTGTCTGGGGCAAGCACGACAAAGGTTGCACCAAAATTAGTGTCAGGACGAGTGGTATAAACGGTGATTGTTTTGTCTATTCCTTTTATTGTGTAGGCAATGTCAATGCCTTCGCTGCGTCCGATCCAATTCTTTTGCTGTTCGATAATTTGAGCTTCCCAATCTAATTTTTCTTTATCCAGATCATTCAACAATCTTTCCGCGTAGTCCGTCATCTTGAGCACCCACTGTCGCATTGGCCTCTGCTCCACGACTGTGCCACAACGCTCACACTCATTCCCCTCCAGATCTTCATTTGATAGTACAGTTTTACAACTCGGACACCAATTAACCGGTTCATGAGATTCATAGGCCAGACCCTTCTCAAATAATTTCAAAAATATCCACTGCGTCCATTTGTAATAACCCGGGTCTGTCGTACTCACTTCCCTGTCCCAATCATAAGTGAAACCAAACATTTCCAGCTGCTTTTTGAAAACCGCTATATTTTTGTCGACCGCGATACGCGGATGCATTTTCATCTTGAGGGCGTAGTTTTCCGCTGGCAAACCGAAAGCGTCCCAACCCATCGGATGGAGCACACTATAGCCTTGCAGCATCTTGAAACGCGCCGTCACATCGGTGGCAATATAGCCCTTGGGATGGCCCACATGTAGCCCCGCTCCAGATGGATAGGGAAACATATCCAAGGCATAGAATTTCTTGGGACGGTTATATTTTTTGTAAACCTTGTTTTTCTCCCAATATTTCTGCCATTTTTTTTCTATTGCCTTTGGATTGTATTTATTCATAAAATTTTCAGTCTATTAAGCCAGTTTCGCCTTGCCCCGTACCAAGCTTCGCTTTGGTGCGGGGTCGATTTTCTGAGGGTTATATTTTTCCATAGCTAAAATAAAAAGCAGTTAAGTATACTTAACTTACTCTATTTGAGGCTTTTTTTCAACCCAAAGCCGCTTTTAACCGCGGGTTTGTTTTTTGAAAGCTAGATAGACATTTTGCAAGAGGCAGGCAATCGTCATTGGCCCCACACCTCCCGGCACCGGAGAAATGGCCCGCGCTACCTTGGAAACTGACTTGAGATCAATGTCACCGACCACTCTTTGACCAATCTTGGATACGCCACCATCAATTACCACCACGCCCTTTTTGAGCATTTTGCCTCGAATAATTCCGGGCTTTCCAATCGCAGTAATAACAATATCCGCCTCCTTTAACTTTGATATTTGATATTTGATATTTGAACTTAATACATATTCCGCTTTGATTTTTTTCCGTTGCAAAGTCTTGACCATCATTTCGCCAAACATTTGCGAGTTGACTACCCCCACACCGCGCTTGCCTGCCAATTCCCGCTTGTCACTTTCAATCAATTGAAGGATAGCCTGCGGGAAGGCTGGTACAACTTTATTTTTTCCTTTCACAAACAGCTGGATGTTCTGCCAATGGAAACCATCCACATCTTTGCGAGGATCCACGGCGTTGACGATTTTCTGGGTATCAAACTTTTTCGGCAACGGCAACTGCACAATAATCCCATGAATATCACGGTCGCGATTCAAATCTTTGATAGCTTGCAAAACATCCTTCTCCGAATCTTGGGCGCTAAAACTTAACACCCAAAAATCCATACCAATCTCCCCGGCTGCCTTTTGCTTCAACGAAACATACAACTCCGAGGCTTTGTTGTTGCCTACCAGCACCGCGGCCAAAGCCGGCGCCCGCTGGCTTTTGGCAATGCGGCGCTTGAGATCAGCTAATATTTTGTCGGCGATCGGTCGCCCTTTGAGCAGTTTCATGCTTTGACCTTTTTACAAATCAGACTAAACGGCTTGATAGTTTTGAGACTTGTTTTGAGAAAGTAGCCTTTACCATGCCCGCCATGCGCCGAGGCTATTTTCTCCATCTTATCATTATATAGCGAATTGATACGAAATGGAATGTTGCGATTGGGCGTGACAACTTCAATCGAATCTTTGACGCGCAGCGCGTTGTGCACCTTGATTTTCAGTAGGCCTTTTTTGTTTTCCAACACCTCGCCCACAAATTGGCGTCGTGTGGCCACGTGCGAGTCGTCAAAGTTGTGTTCTGGCTCCTTGCCCAGCAGAAACCCAGTAGTATAGCCGCGATGCACCAAACTGTTCAGTTCCCGCTGTTGCGCCTGGATAACTTTACGGGCTTTTGATTTCGAGCCTTTGACTTGGATTTGATCTATCACCTTTCGATAGGCCCGCGTGGCCACCGCCAAATAGAACACGCTTTTGTTGCGCCCCTCAATCTTGAAAGATGTTACTCCGGCTTTTTTTAGTTCATCCAAATGGGCCAGTAGGTTCAGGTCCTTGCTGTTGAAAAAATAAGTGCCCTTTTCATCTTCTTCTAAGTCAATTTCAAATTCCCCCTTCTCATCCTCCACTGTCATCGCTAACGTTCTACGTTTTGCGCTATGCGCTCCACGATAGCGCCAGCGACAGGCCTGCACGCAATCACCCAGGTTCGCCGAGCGTCCCGTCATCCACTTGCTGAGGATGCAGCGGCCAGAATAACTCATGCACATCGCTCCATGCACAAAACATTCCAATTCCACGCCGGGATTACTTTGGTGGATCTCTTTAATTTCCGACAAACTAACCTCCCGCGCCAAAATTATTCTTTTGATTCCCTGATTCGCCCAAAATTTGACGGCCTCAGCGTTGGTGGCATTGGCTTGCGTAGAAAGATGAATTTCAGCTTTCGGATAATATTGCTTCACCAAACTCAGAATGCCTGGATCGGAAAGAATAATAGCGTCCGGTTTGATTCGCCGCAGAAATTGAAGGTGCTTTTTAATCTTGGCCAGATGATGATTATGGGCGTAGATATTGAGCGTAACATAAAACTTTTTCTTTAAGCGGTGAGCTTCCCTGACCGCCTTTTCCAAATTCTCCTCCGTGAAAGCATTGATGCGCGCCCGCATGGAAAAATCCGGAATACCCGCATAGACCGCATCCGCTCCATAAACCAGGGCATAGCGCATTTTGTCTGGCGAACCTGCCGGTGCCAGAAGCTCAACCGCCTGATTATTTCGTTTCAGCATCTTTTTCATATATATAACCTAGGTCGGGGGGCTCATTTAGTCAATCGATGCCGACTACCCTACGGTTGACTGAACAGCTATAATTGTTATAATACGCCTATTGTTTTCTTGAGAATTTACACGCATAAAACACTATTCCACGATAGCTACCTGCCGGCAGGCAGGGTTCAACAAAATACGAAGAATGTTTTATTCTGCACAATAAAAAAGCATGAGGCTCCGCGATAGCTCAACGGTAGAGCAGGTGACTGTTAATCACTTGGTTCCAGGTTCGAATCCTGGTCGCGGAGCTTTGTGCTTTTATTTTTTGGCATAGGTTCTGCGCCCGAGGCGCATCCGCCTTTGGCGGAGAATCCTGGTCGCGGAGCCAGATGCATGAAGCCACTTATTTTTAGTGGCTTTTTGCTTTTTATTAACCAAGAGTCGCGGTTTCAAAATAAGAAATAAGCCGATCCTTTGGATATCTGAATGAGATTAAAACTTATGATATAATTAATCTATGGCAAACTTTCATTTATTGCTTATTATCGCTTGCTTTCTAGTCATGGCTGTTACTTGGGTAGCAACTGCTTTTTCTACCAAGCGAGTGGCCAAAAAAATCCGGAGGATGGATTTTGCGTTTTATTTTCTATGTGACCATAATCTTGTTTATTTATCTGCAAAAGAATATTGATTTTTTAGCAATTAGTTTGTGGCCAAAAACATTGGCAACTTATATCGTCGCTGACATTGCCACATTTGCAGGTTTACTTATGATGTTTTCGGGGCGGTTATCTCTAGGTAAAAACTGGAGTGCAAATATTGTAATAAAAGAAAGTCATGAACTAGTTACCAGTGGGCCATATGCCTATGTTCGCCATCCGATTTACAGCGGCTTAATTTTAATGGTTTTAGGAGTTGTTTTGTATGTTGATACGTTGGGCTGGCTAGCATTCTTTGTTATATTTTTCCTTGGTGCTTATTATAAAGCTCGGAAAGAAGAGAAAATATTAACAGATCATTTCCCGGGCTATCTTGAATACAAAAATAAGGTTAAGGCGCTGATTCCATTCATATTTTAATCTTGCAATAACTTTTCCGGATATTTTAAGCAACATTCGGGCACCAGTCGAGAACCGTCCTCGATTTATATTGCTCTGAAATTCGGTTGAATTAAGCAGCGAGAGGTGGTAAAGTCGAGATGTAGCATAAATCATCTTAAAAGTATGAAAGGATATAAAATTTTAGCCATAGATGAAACGGGCAAGGCCAGCCTAACGCACAAGTCAAAAAACTTCGTTTTGTCCGGAATAATAATTCCTGAAAGTTTTAAGCCCAGGCTAAACAAGGCTATGTGCAAACTAAAAAAGAAGCATTTCGACAATGAAGAGCTTGTTTTTCACTGCAGGGACATGATTCGCAAAAAGGGGCCCTTTGCTTGTTTGCGTGAAGATGCAAATAAGGAAATACAATTTTGGTCAGAGTTCACTGCCATTCTAAACGCCGATGCCATATCTTTGGCTTTCGTGATAGCGGACAAGACTAAAGCTAAAAAATTGGGATGGAACGAAATAGCAATACTTCGAAAAGCCTACAATAAAATTTTGGAAGAATTTGTGAAAAATCATCTGGATACTGCTACTAGCGGCAAAATAATAGTTGAGTCAGATTCATCCCAAGACAAATATCTGATAGAGGCACACGCGAGATTACAAGCAACCGGAATACCATCAGAAGGCATCAGCGGTTCGGATTATCGTGGAAAAATAACCTCGCTGAGTTTGGTAAATAAGCTGAATTTGGATGACGATATACAGATAGCGGATAGTTTGGCCTTAATGGCAGATATGATATATGAAATGAAAATTGGAAAACTGAAGAAACTTACAGCAGTTGAGCGGATGATGAAAAGACTAATTGAACGAAAAATGAAGAATAAGCTGGGAATATTTGAAATACTTGCCTAAATAAAAAATCGGCCATGGCTATCCGCACATATACCGATTCTTTATACACAATAATACACTGTTTTCATGAAAAATACAACAAAAAAATCGGCCATGGCTATCCGCACATATACCGATTCTTTATCCCTCATAATATGCTTTTTTACATAAAATGTCAAGTAACCGGAATAACCTGTCTCAGAAGGGTAAGCTTACTGATATCCCGGATAATAATAGGCCAATTTAAGGTTCTAGGTTCATTCACTAAGCGGAGCAAATTGCAAACGATGGCCTATTATGGCCATTTTTTATTTGTGGAATTATTGTCACCAAAGAATGTATTAGCTTGTGTCAATAATAATTTATAAACAGCATATGAGAAAAATTATTGTTCTCGAGTTTCTTTCGCTGGACGGCGTGATGCAGGCGCCTGGCGGACCGGAAGAAGACACTTCGGGTGGTTTCAAATATGGTGGATGGACGGTTCCCTATTTCGATGACTTCGCGGGCAAACTCATGGGTGAGCAAATGAGCAAACCGGCTGATCTGCTTTTGGGCCGAAAAACATTTGAAATATTCGCCGCCTATTGGCCTCAGCATGAAAGTGGCTGGCCGGGCATCAACACGATGACCAAGTATGTTGCTTCAACTACCCTGACCAGTCACGAATGGCAAAACTCCGTCTTTTTTAAAGGAAATGTGGTGGAGAAAATAAAGAAACTCAAAGCGCAAACTGGCCCTGATTTTCAGGTGTACGGTAGCGGCAATCTCATGCAGACATTAATGCAGCATGATTTGGTAGATGAATTTTGGCTCAAAATATTTCCGGTGACACTTGGCCAAGGAAAACGCTTGTTTGCAGAAGGCACTCTCCCTGCCGCCTTCACCCTGGAGAAATCGCAGACATCACCCAAAGGGGTTATCTTTGCCTCTTACAAACGGGCGGGGGAAGTTAAAACCGGGTCGTTTTGATAAAATAGGCTTTCCATAAAACATGGGCAAATCAACAATTACAGGACGCGTCAATGCAACAGCCCTCAGATTGCTGGAACAACATCCGGAAGGACTGCGCTGGTCAGAGCTGCTCTCGAAAATCAAGGAAGCAGACCGCGGCTTGCATCCCAAGACAGTCAATGGTTGTGTCTGGAAACTGGTCCAGAGATTTCCTGACAAGGTTTACAAACCATCTAAGGGGCTTTTTCGTCTACTTAAGTATAAATAAAAAAATATTAGGGGTAAATTCCACGAAACAATTGCGAAGTAAGGCGGAACAAGCACCCGATAAAGCGGGTGTTTTTGTTTACCATATTGCCAATTTGCAGGCCCTAATACCCTAAAAAGCTTATGGTGCATTTTTAAACCACTTGAACATTAAATGATTTGTTGGCCAAAATGTGCTAAAGTTAGCCATATGACAAGTGAATTCGAAAAAAACCAATTTGAACAAAATCTCCTGGCCGAAAAGGAACTGGAGAAAATAAATATTGTAGAAGAAAAACTGGTTGATAAGTACAAAAAGTACGAAGAATTAAAATCCTTTGTGATTTATCTTTCGGCCATGGAAAGAATTTTTACCCAATTCAGAATCTTTGAGTCAACTCCAACCGTAATCAAGGAAGAAATCATCAAGACGGAAACCTATCTTTTCAGCCAGGATGTGGCCCTAGATGAATCCGTGTTTCATTCTATCAGAGACGACTTCAGCTCAGTGTATCTTACGGTCTCTCAGATTTGCGACATCGCAGAAAAACTGCTGCAAAAATTTGGCGATAATGAAGACTGCCAGAATTTTATCAAATCTCTCCGAGATATTTCCCTCATTCTTGTAGAAGCACAGAAAGAACATTTTTCCATTGATGCGATTCAGGAACGAGTTTGCCGGTCCAAAATGAATGCTCTTTGCGCCGATGGCGATCCGGAGCTGGTGGTCTTGGAGAACATTTATGTAGAATTTAAGGCTGAGATTGAAAAAATAAGGAATATTCCAGTCTAGAGTCCCGATATCGTCCCCTCCAAAGGCGGGCGGGCAGTCCCCGGAGTAGACGAAAATAACATCCCTATTGGATTATTTTTACGCCTGAGTATGACCGTTGGTGTTAAGCTATGCCCTGGACAATAAGCCTTAATTAAAAAGATCTATGCATCCAATTGAAGATCTAACCAAAGAACACGGTCCGATTAAATTAATGCTCCGCATTTTGGAAAGGATTAACGAGAAGATTGTAAATGGTGAACCAATCGCAACCGCTGATCTAAACGATGGAGTCACCTTTATCAAGGAATTTGCGGATAAGTGCCACCACGGCAAGGAAGAAGCCTTATTGTTTCCGGCGATGAAAAAAAATAATATCCGGAAGGAAATTGAACTCATCGATATTCTTGTGGCAGAACACGCCGAGGGCCGGGGCTATGTCAAAAATATAGTCGAGGCAATCTCCCAAAAGGGAGACAACCTCAAAAATTTCGCGGAAGTTTTTGTGGATAATTCCAAAAAATATATCACTCTTCTAGATCAGCACATAGACAAGGAGAATGTAATTCTTTTTCCCGAAGCCAATGCTTCCCTCTCTGAGGCACAACTCAAAGAGTTGGCGAGTGGCTTTGAGAATGTAGAAAAAAATATTATCGGAGAAAAAAGACACGAGGAACTTTACGGCATCGTCCATAAGCTAAAGGCAACCTACCTCTAGCAAGCAGCCCCAGTAGCGTCGGGGCTAACTAAGGCAGCCCTCTATTCGCAGGGGGACTATTTTTTTATAACCGAATAAACTATAGAACTTTTTATGATCATGGAAAACTGGCCCAGAGGCGAACCGAAAACAGCTAACTAAGCAGAGCTATTACCATAACACAGGCTGAAATTAATTCTCATGGATAGTTGTATGTTATTGTGTAGTTAATAATTTGCATAAGATATCCCCTATGGAAACGAAAAAGATAATCGGTGTCGTAGCGATCGTCGTCATCCTGACCGCAGGCGGTTTTTATTTCTTCAGAAAAAGTTCCCCCGTAGACACTCCAAAAGATTCCGCTGTGAGCGTCGACAAGTCAGCCCAGTCCAACGCTAACCTAGCGCTAAATACCGCTACTGATCCTAATCTGGGTACATATCTAGTCGCCCCCAATGGTATGACTCTGTATCTGTATACCAAAGACACGCCGGGAACAAGCAACTGTTACGAGCAATGTGCTGTAAACTGGCCTCCACTTATCGTTGAGTCCGCTTCATCCTTGAAAGCTGCAGCATCTGTTACCGGAACGATCGCTACCACTACACGTACGGATGGAAAATTACAATTAACCTATGATGGAATCCCTCTTTATTATTGGATCAAGGATACCAAGCCAGGCGACACGACCGGACAGAATGTT
>SCTJ01000162.1 GCA_004297805.1 Patescibacteria group bacterium
CTATCATGGCAACGGCAGGGGCGAGTATCAAAGCAGGCGACCCACTCTATATCAGTGCTCCCGGGAAAGTGAAGAAAGCCAATGCTTCTATCCAAACCTCTCTGGAAGTTGTCGGGGTTGCAGCAAATGATGCCAAGATAAATGAGCAAGTCACAGTGATTGTGGGTGGCAAAGCAAAAGGCTTTAAGAAGTTAGTTGCTGGAAAGAGGTACTTCTTGGGAACCACCACACCTCTGACAACGGTTGTCCCAACGGATGCGCTCAAATCAATTCCCGTCGGCATCGCTTTTTCAGAGAGTGAAATGATTATCCAACTGGGCTCAGACTTAAACAGTAGTGCACAGTAACTATTACTGTGAGGATGGGTCGGTTTGGTTTCTAAATTTCACTTCATCATACACTTTTTGGGATATCTCTTGAATAATTGGCTTGAGTTCATCCGTATTATATCCCCGAGTCATAACACAGATGATGTAGGGATTGGGCGGATAGTAGACAACCCCGCAATCATGCAACTGCTGCTCATCTCCATTTTTCTGCTCACCAAATTTATGCGCAACAGTCAATTCCCTCGGCACACCAGCTTCGAGACCATCATGAAAGTCACTCCGTGCTAGAATTTTAAGCGCTTTATCAGACATCACGGTACTCAGATATGATGAATTGTACAAAATTCGAAAAATAGCTGCATAAGATTGCACTGTTACATATTGTTGATCAGTTCTTTTACGCGGGTCAACAATTCCCAAATCACTCAGAGTCGAGACGAAATCATCTTCCGAATAGTTCTTGCGCAGGTCCCCCAGAAGTACCTTCCAGGAGGTATTATCTGATTGTGTGATGAGAAGCATGAGTAACTGATCAATCGTATATGTTTGCCCAATTTGGGCCGTCTGTTCTGGCTTGATATTTTGAGGAAGTGTCCCGACGTCGCCTGCAACTTTTATTTTTCGGGACAGAAGCGAAGGATCATCCTGCGCCTTTTTCAAATACGTGATCATCAAAGGCAACTTGAGAAGACTGGCCGGAATAAAACTCTCCTGATCGTTGATGTTGATAATTGGACCGTTTTGCAAATCCCGGAAGTAGACAGCAGCACTGGTTAATTTCCCATCTTTTTTCTCTTTCTCAATTAACTCATTTAAATCTGTTCGCAAAACAATATATTCTTTTTTCTTTCTCGCAGTTGCCGGCTCACACCGAGATGGATTTATGTACTGATACGGACATTTATTTGAACGGGCATACGGCTCTTGTAACAGTTTATGCTGGGGACGAGACTCTAGATAAAAGTACCCACAAGCGAGCGCAAGAAGAAGAACGAAGATGATACAAATCACATTTCTCTTTTTCATTGATTGGATTTATTATATACTTTTCTAATTAAAATTCTATTATAGAATCAGTAGCCACACACCTGTCATTCTGAGTGACTATTT
>SCTJ01000212.1 GCA_004297805.1 Patescibacteria group bacterium
TATTGTTAATTCGGGCAATCTAGTCTTGACACTTATCCATCCAAATGAATTAGAATAAATTTTTGAATCTCTTTCTAATTCTTTTAATTTAGACTCACATCTCAATATAGACGCATGAGTTTTAGCGCCTTCATGTATCAAATCCTTTGCTGTTTCGAAATCTGCTTTGTAAGCAGATTCAAGTTTTTCTAATCTATTTTCAATTTCTTTATGTGATTCATCGTAAGCGCGATCTATGCAGGCAATAGTATCAATTCGCATAGCATTTTCTTTTTCTAATCCTTCAACCTTCGCATCCTGTTTCACTTTGTGTATTTCTAAATTAATATATGCCTTTTCTAATTTATCTATTTTCTCTTTTATTTTTTGTGTATCGTCATGAAATCCATCAACACTTATAGATAATTCTTTAAACATATCAGTTAAGAAGTGAAGTGCAGCGTCTAATTTTTCTATTCTTTCCAATTTAAATTCTATTTCGCTTAACCTTCGAGAAATTAAAGTATTCTCCTCTATTCTTTTACAATTTGAGTGATGTAATTGTTCAATGTTTTCTTCTAACTTATCGATTTGTCTTTGTATTCCTTTATGTAACTCTTCGCAAGAACGATCCATATACTTGATAGTATCAAGTCTCATGGTATCAAGTTTTTCCAATTTCTCTACACGATCAATTAAATTAATTAATGGATCGCTGCTGTAACAACCGCTCATAAATGTTTCCTTAATTCTCTTTTAGTAAAGAGCCGTCAAAGTGAATTTTTTAAGTCTTTCTGGATTTTCTTGAACATATTCAGCAGTCATAGAGACACTAGAATGCCCCATTAATACAGAAAGGTATTTTATGTCTATACCATTTTCCATAAGCCTTGTTGCGAATGTTCTACGCCCTGAATGTGAGCTAGCGCCTGTGATTCCAGATTGCCTATAAAGTCTCTCGAATAGCTTTTGTAGAGATCTATTGCTGAATGATATACCTCTCTGCGAGAAAATCAGAGCCTGATTAGAATTAAATGGATATTTTTTTGATAGTTTTCTTTCTGAAATGTAATCATGAATAGCTTTTTTAATATCCTTGTCTACCAGATAGATACTGCGTTTCTTATCACCTTTGGTTTTCTGTAAAGTAACCTCTTCTATAATTTCTCCATTATGAGAGATGACATTATTAACTTTAAGTGCAGCTATCTCCATAACTCGTAGGCCAGTCCCAAATGATAATAAAACTGCCAGTAAGTTTCGCTTTCCTTGTCTTCCATAGCTTGCAAGCTTGATTAGTCTATTAAACTGTTCCTTATTCAGGACGGCTGCTTTTCTTTTTGATCTTTTATGCATAAATGTTGTAAAATCATTAAAATATGTAATAATGCGACATATTATTTTATTGTGGTCGATGTGTCAAAGATTAAATAATCAAAAAACGTTGATTTAATTGGTTTAGTC
>SCTJ01000133.1 GCA_004297805.1 Patescibacteria group bacterium
GATGAGAAGACGCTAGGCATTGACATCGAAACAAAGGACACTGATCTTACTACACGCGGACCTGGATTTCTACGAGGAGATGCGCAAGTTGTTGGAATTTCACTTGCTACCCTGGATAAGTCTTGGTATTTCCCCATACGACATCTTGGTGGGGGATGTCTTGATCCAGAAAACACGATCAGGTATTTGCGGGATCTTTCACGTCAAGATCGTGTTTACGTCGGAGCCAACCTCCAGTATGAGTTGGAGGGACTCAGCAGCGAAGGTGTCGACCTTCACGGGAAATTTATTGATGTCCAGGTGGCGGAAGCGCTCATTGATGAGGAGCAGGAGACTTATCAGCTTGAATTCCTCTGCAAGAAGTATCTTGGCACCGGTAAGGACGAGTCCCTGTTGAGGGAGGCAGCATCAGCGTATGGAGTCGATCCAAAGGCGGGACTTTGGAAGCTCCACTCCAAATACGTGGGTCCATACGCTGAATATGATGTGCAAGCGCCACTGTTGATTTTTCGGGAACAACTCAAGGTGCTCGAAGTGGAAGAGCTTACCAGAGTGTTCCAACTTGAGTGCGAGCTACTCCCCTTGCTCTGGGAGATGCGCAAACAGGGCATTCCTGTTGACATGTGGGCGGCTGACGCCCTGTCTGAGAAGCTCCGTGTTGAAGAATCAAAATTACGAGAAAGGATGATTCATGAATTTGGAACAACATGTAATGAGATGTCTGGATCTGAAATATCCACCATCTGTTCCAGGCTTGGGATTCTATTCCCAAGAACTGTTGCTGGAAATCCCTCCTTCACGGCAGACTATTTGGATGAGGCGGATCATCCGTTTCTCATGCTCATCAATGATCTTCGAGAGTGCTGTGGCATGCGAAATAAGTTTGTTCAGGGATGGCTTCACAAGAATCAGATTCGTGGACGAATACATCCCTCTTGGAGGCAAGTGGCAAGGGACGATGGGGGTACCCGAACCGGGCGTATGGCAGCAGCTAATCCCAACCCCCAACAGATTCCGGCAGGTAAGTATCGAAAATCTGGTAAGCCAAATCCAATTGGTTGTGCAATTCGCGAATGTTTTGTGTCTGACACGGGAAATTGGGGAAAATTGGACTACTCACAGCAAGAGCCCAGGATTCTAGTTCACTTCTCCGCCTTGTGCGACCACACTGGGGCGCGAATCGCCAGGATGGCGTATCAGAAGGATCGGAAGATGGACTTCTATAACTTCATGGTGGAGGCCGCTGGCATAGACAGGTGTCCGGCGAAGGACATGTATCTTGGCAGGTGCTATGGGATGGGCGTCAAGAAAATGGCGCGAAAGCTCAACAGGACCGAGGAGGAGGCGAAGCAGATCCTGTCAGTCTTTGACGAGAAGGTTCCGTTCGTGAAGGAGATTGCCGATTCGTGCATGCGACTCGCTGATAAGCGCGGATACATCAAGACACTGCTTGGACGTCGAAGGCACTTCAATTTGTGGGAGCCGGCGGAGTATGGCAGGATGAAATATGGTGAAAGGCCACTGCCACTAAAAGAAGCTGAGGCGATGTGGGGTCCGAATCTCAGGAGGAGCAATACCCACAAGGCGCTCAATGCCCTGATCCAGGGATCTGCGGCTGACATGGCCAAGGCGGCAATGCTCAAGATCTGGCGGGAGGGCGGCGTCATCCCCTACCTGACGATGCACGATGAGACTGATTTCCCGGCCAGGGACATGGCTCACGCCGAGCTGTGCCAGCAACTGGCTGAATCTGCGGTGGAGATGACGGTCCCCATGGTGGCAGACCTGAGTTATGGGAGGACGTGGAAATGAAGGATCTCACCAAGTATTGTCCGTATCATCCTGACGAAGAAACTCCTTGTAAGAAGTGTGCGGAAATTGTAACTACAACCACATCCACTGGTATGGAAGAAACAGATGAAAGACGAGCAGAAACTTAACGCGTGGATTCGAGAGCAATTGCGAACAACTTGCGACGTGGTGCGAATCGAGAACACCATCAGCAGTGGGATGCCTGACTTGAACATCTGTCGTCAGGGACACGAGGTGTGGGTGGAATCAAAAGTTATGGTCCTCGGCAGGGTCCTGCTCAGAAAGGAGCAGTTCGCCTGGGGAGTTCGTCGATCAGCACATGGCGGACATGTCAGGATACTCGCGTGGCATCCCGCGGCCAATACCCTGTTTGGGTGGCGATACCCACTGGTGGGCGTGAGGGAGCACGGGGAATACTTGCAAGTGACGAATGACCACCACGCGTATGGGTTCTGCGATAAAAGTTTCAACCTTAAAACATTCCTGTTTACTTAAGTAATTATCCGAGTTATACTTATATCAGAATATGAGAACGGTATTCGTAATACAAGATGTGAATGGCAAGAACCTCCTCCCAGCAGGAGAGCATGGTAAACTCAGGGTCATTCTCTCAGGACGCGAAGACCCAGAGACCGCCATGTCCAAGCTCCAGGATGCTATGGAGGGATTCACTTCGATCGATTTTCTCCTCCTCATCGGATCTCCGATCAATATCGCCCTCGCCGCGCACATCGCGCTGAGGAAGCTAGGGTCCGTGAATTTCCTCGTGTGGGACCGCACCAACTATCGCTACAACATCGAAAGGATCGTGACATGACGAATGAACTGACGGGACAAGAAGTTTCAGATGATAAGTTGCGAAGCATTGCGCACCTCGCCAACGCACAACTTGCCTACGAAGGCATGGTCGCAAAGCTTGAGAAGCAACTCGAAGATGTTAATGCCAGGTTGAGGGAAGTGCGAGAAACTCTCCTCCCTGATGCGATGCTCGAGGTTGGCATGAGCTCTTTCACGCTCGCCGATGGAACCAAGATTCAGGTGGACAAGTTCTATCAAGCGAAGATCCCTGACGACAAGCAGTCTTTCGCGTTTGCTTGGTTAAGGCAAACGGGGAATGACTCACTCATCAAACGCGAGGTGAAGTGCCTGTTCGGCAAGGGAGAAGATGCTGAAGCGGCGAGAGCGATCCAAGTTCTTTCCACAATGGGATTTAATCCTGCAGATAAGTCCAGCGTGCATCCCCAGACGCTGAAGTCCTTCGTGCGAGAGCGCATCGAGAATGGGGAAGAGCTTCCGACGGAGTTATTCGGGGTCTACGTCGGGAATCGAGCAAAACTCACCCCGGCGAAAGGATAAGCAAATGGTGAAAACCACGAAGCCACCTGACGGTGGCACACAGACCGTTGCTCCGTATGACTACAGCCAAGCCGGAGTGACGGGATTCGAGAACACGACACAGCAGGACTTTGGGATACCATTCCTTCAGATCCTGCAGAAGGGCAGTCCCCAGATCGATGAGGCACACCCAGAACACGCGTCAAAGAAGATCAAGGGCGCGAAAGTCGGGGACATCATCAACACGTTGAGTAACGCGGTGGTGTGGGGCAAGTCCAGTCCCACAGTAATGCAGTTCGTCCCGTGCAGCTACGAAAAGCTCTACGTGGAGTGGATTCCTCGAGAGAAGGGCGGCGGCATGGTGAAAGTTCATCGTAATGCGCAAATCCTACTGGAGTGCACGCGCAATGAGAAGAATCAGAACGTGCTCAGGAGTGGAAACCTCGTGATCGACACGGCCTACTTCTATGGACTCCTCTTGCAGGATGGGCAGGATCCACTCCCATGCGTGCTGGGAATGACTTCGACGCAGCTCAAGAAGGCGCGCATGTGGCTTAATATGATGAGCGCGCTGAAGCTCAACAACATGGCTGGTCAGAAGTATACGCCACCGATGTTCAGTCACCAGTACGCGATTACCACCGTGCCAGAGAACAATGAGAAGGGAAATTGGTATGGGTGGCAGATCAGGATGGGCGGGATAATCACTGATCGTACCATCATCGACAAGGCGCTCGATACCGCCAAGACCTCATTCACTGGGCGCGCGGCACTGCCCGCTCCAGGGCAGGACTCCGTCGAGGAACACATGTGATACACGGGACCGTGGCGGACCGGGCCTATAACAAATAGTCCGACGCGATCAATGATGACACGTGATGACTCATCCCATCATCCAGGGCCTAATGTCCCTGTTCAGCGGATACATGCACGCGCACGGAATATATTCGAAGAATCTTCAGTCGCAAGACGGTGGTCCGAAGCTGAAGGGTAAGGCGTATTCCATAGCGGGCGAGGTAACCCCTGAGCTCTGGGAAAAGCACGTCAGTGGCGAGCAACCTCTCGGAATTATCCCGATTGACGAGCGGAGCATGGTCAAATTTGCGGCGATTGACGTTGATACATACCCATTGAACCTGGTTGAATTGACCAAGCGAGTGAACCAGCATAAACTCCCACTCATCCCATGCAGGACAAAATCTGGCGGGGCACACCTCTATTTATTCCTCAGGGAGCACCATGACGCGGCACCGATTGTTAAACGTATGAGGGAATTTGCGTCATTGCTAGGATACGGCAACGCTGAAATCTTTCCCAAGCAAACCAAGATCCTACCCGAGCGTGGGGACATCGGGCAATGGATCAACATGCCATACTTCTTGGCTGGCAAGACTGACAGGTTCGCCATAGGAGTCGATAATGCCCCACTGAGCGTATCAGACTTCATCAAGTTGGCGATAGGTCGTAGCATCTCGGCACTGGAACTTTTGGCGCAACCAGTCAAGGAGTCAGATGTCCTGACTGAGGGTCCACCGTGCCTGAACCACCTCGTGTCGATGGGATTCCCTGAAGGGACTAGGAACCAGGGACTATTCAATCTCGGGGTATATGCCAAGAAGGCGCACCCTGACCGGTGGGAGGCAGAATTAGAGCGCTATAATGCGGAGTATCTCGACCCACCGCTCCCAGCATCTGAAGTGCTTGGGATCATGAAGTCGTTACGTAAGGGAGACTTCTTCTACACGTGCAAGCAGTCGCCATGCTGCAATTTTTGCAATATGCCAAAGTGCAGGACTAGAAAGTTCGGCATAGGGACTGCGAGCGCTGGGATGCCTAAGTTTGGGAGCCTGACCAAGCTACTCACCGTGCCGCCGGTGTGGTTCCTGGAGATAGAAGGTGGGGGAAGGTTGGAGCTTGGCACGGATGATTTACAGAACCAGAGAAGGTTCCAGGCGAGGTGCATGGACGTCCTGAGCATCATGCCCGCTGCGATGAAGCAAAGCGACTGGCAGGAGATCATCCAGGGATTATTGGAGAACGTGACAATCGTGGAGATGCCTGTTGAATCCACACCAGTCGGGCAGCTCAAGCAATTCCTCGAGGACTTCTGCAAG
>SCTJ01000078.1 GCA_004297805.1 Patescibacteria group bacterium
TTAACTGCCTCGAGTGAGTGATACGAACAACCGAGATATTATACGCTAAATGGATGATTGTGTCAATGCTAAAAATAATGTTTTGAGGATTATACTCATATTTAATGCGCCCTTGTTTTTTAGTTTTCCAGTGGTACAATAGACCGAAGATGGTGGTCATTACTCAATTTAAGCCATACTAACTATCAAATATAATTTTCCCGGGCACAGACCGTGTCATATTTTCTGAATGTTTTGCCAAGGTTGGATATACACTTTCATTTTTGAACTATGAAATCTTTGGATAAAATCAAAAAGCGAGTCGACCTAGAGCTGGAACGCTATTTCCAACGAGCTACTGTTGAAGCCAGCAAGCGCGATGAAGAGCTGGGCAGTGCGCTTGAATATGTTCACAAAATTACCATGGCGGGCGGAAAGCGTTTGCGTCCAGCGCTGATGCAGTTTGGTTATATTGCCGCCGGCGGGAAGAATCTCAAAGAGATAAACAAGGTTTCGATTAGTACCGAACTGATTCACATGTTTTTGTTAATCCATGACGATATCATGGATCGTGGCACCAAGCGGCATGGAGTGGAGACAGCCCATGTGCATTACCAAAAAATTTGTCAGCGAGCCTCTCGTGACAAGGACTGTGCTCATTTTGGCACATCCATTGGAATTTTGATTGGCGACACTTTGCACTCTTTGGGAAATCAAGTGCTCTACAACTCTGCCTTTGAGCCGCGTCACATTACTCGGGCGCTCATGAAAATGGAAGACGTCGTGTATCGTACGATTGCCGGACAAGTGAAGGATGTTAGAATGGAATATACCAGCCAGGCTTCGGAAAAAGACGTACTGCAAATGTATGAGTTTAAAACAGCACGTTACACTTTCGAGGGTCCGTTGCATTTGGGGGCAATTTTGGCAGGTGGGCAGGATGAACTATTGAAAATTCTGTCTGATTATTCAGTGCCACTGGGAATTGCCTTTCAAATCCAAGACGATATCCTGGGCTTGTTCGGATCAGAAAAGAAGTTGGGCAAGAGCGTGGCTTCAGATGTGGAAGAGGGCAAGCAAACTTTGCTCATCGTCAAAGCCTTGGAATGGGCGGATCAGCGGCAGCAGGAAATCATTCGAGCCACTTTGGGAAAAAGTAAGGTGACGAAGGGTGAGCTGGAAGTCTTGCGCGCAGTGGTTCGAGAAACCGGATCGCTAGAATATGCGCGAACACTGGCCAGGGAAAAAACATTGGAGGGCAAGGCGGCTATTGAAAAGGCTAATGTTGTTCCGGTCGCCAAAAAATTCCTGCTCGAGATTGCCGATCATCTGTTGAATCGCGAAATATAAATATATGGCAAACGGTAAAGACAATCTGCCTATTCACGTAGCCATTATTCCTGATGGCAATCGTCGTTGGGCTTCGGCGCGGGGCATGCAACCCTGGGAAGGTCACGAAGAGGGCGCAAAAATTACGGAGCGTCTGGTGCGCAAGGCTTTGGATTTGGGTGTCACGCACCTTTCCTTTTGGGGTTCATCGCTCGACAATCTCACCAAGCGCCCGTTCGACGAAAAGCGGGCCCTCCTGGATATCTATGAACGCTATTTCAAAAAATTGATGGAAAGCGAAGACATTCACCAGAATGAGGTGCACATTAATCTGATTGGTCGTTGGGAAGAACAATTTCCTGAATCACTGAAAAAGGTGCTGAGGGATGGACTGGAAAAGACGCGGCATTATCAGAAGCGTTTCCTGAATTTCTTTTTGGCGTATAATGGTGACGATGAGATGTTGGAAGCAGTGCGCCGGATTGTGCGCAGGGCCAACGAATACACGGAAATCACAGCCGGGGTGATCAAAGAAAATTTGCTGACACGCGAGTTGCCGCCAGTGGACTATCTCATTCGCACGGGTGGCGAGCCCCATCTCTCTGCGGGTTTCATGATGTGGGACACGGCTAACTCGCAGCTCTATTTCTCGGACAAAAATTTTCCTGATTTTAATGAACAAGATTTTGAGGCCGCGATTGAGGAATACAAAGAACGGGGTCGTCGATTGGGTCAATAAGGGATATTTGAAAATGCTAATATTATAATTTATTTTTTAACAAACGCTTAACCTCCTAATGGCTAAAAGTTAGGAAGGTAAAAGCCGCAAGTTGTTTATGGCAATCGAATTAACTGATCAGAATTTTGATCAAGAGGCACTCACGGGTGACTTGCCAGTGTTGGTGGACTTCTACGCACCATGGTGTGGACCATGCCGCGCGATGGCACCGGTTTTGGATGAACTAGCCAAGGAAGTGGAAGGCAAAGCCAAAGTTTTCAAAATCAACGTGGATGCTCATGGAGAAACCTCTGGTAAATATGGCATTATGTCGATTCCGGCGCTCAAGATTTTCAAGAACGGCAAAGTGGTGAAAGAATTTGTCGGCATGCAGAGCAAAGATGCTTTGAAGTCAGCCCTCCTAAGCGCTTAACTTTTTTTCAACATGACGGCGTCGTGTGCTCAGCTCCGCCGCGATCTGGAAGCGCTGCAAACTGCCAAGCGTTATTTTGACGCGGCCTTGCAGGCGGGAAAATTGGATGAAGCCAAAGATCGAAAGGGTGAGTTGGAAAGAAAATACATAGAGCTGGAAGACAAAATTGAGTTGGACCGGAATTGGATTGACTGGCGGAGGGAAATGGCGGAAAAATTCGGATATACCTCTGTGAGAAAACCGGTCGAGGGGATTGCTAAAGTAGTGGTTGGCGAAGAAGTCATTTTCATTGACCAAACGGGCACACCTATTGGCAATGGTAGATTCAAAAGTTCCGATGAATTTTCCGAAGGTCTGGCAACAGTCAGCGATGAAAGCGGGCGTTTCTTTATTGATCGCACTGGCCGGCCGGTCACCGCTCGGCGATTTGACTATGTGGGGGCTTTTTCTGGCGGAGTGGCTTGGGCTGAGATGGGAGTTTCTTCGTCAGGCAGGCTTTTCTTGATCGATCGCTCGGGAAATACACTAACAGGCGAAATGTATAACCTAGCGCGAAAATTTTGCGAAGATGTGGCCGCGGTTTGCGATGGGCGTCATTGGTTTTTCGTGGATCGTAGGGGCGTAGCTGTCAGTAAACATTTTAAAGATGCCTACGATTTTTCCGAAGGACTGGCAGCTGTGAATGACGAGACGGGGTGGCATTTTATTGATCATACCGGAAAATCTGTCACTACCGAACGATACGAACATCTTGGCAGTCTTGCCGATGGCTTGGCAGTAGCCGCAGATAAGCAGGGGCGGTTCTTTGTTGATCGAAACGGAAAACGGCTCAACGATCAGCGATATAGGAAGGCGATAAGCTTTTATGAAGGATTTGCATGGGTTCAAGATGAGGAAGGATGGTTTTTCATTGATCACACTGGCAAGGCGGTCACAAGCGAGCGATATAGTGGGGGATCAGAGCGTTTTCATGAGGGAATTATGACGGTGAAAAACAAAGCGGGAAAATACTTTTTTATTGACCGCGCCGGAAAGCGGATTTCGGATCGAGAGTTTCAATTTGCAAACAGTTTCCATGAGGGCCGGGCTATGGTTAAGGACGAGAAAGGCTATTTCTTTATCGACCGTTTTGGAAACTCCGTTATCGATAAACGTTATAAAAATACCGAGGATTTCTCCCAGAGCCTAGCTAGAGTTAAAGATGAAACTGGCCGGTATTCAATAGATCGACTGGGCAGGCGCATATTCTGAAAAAACTGGTAGAATAAATTTATTAAGGATATCTATGGAGCAGTCTAGATGTCAACAATTGGGTGAAAAAATGCAAGCGCTAGGAAAACTCAAGCGTGATTTTGACGCGGCCTTGCAGGCGGGAAAATTGGATGAGGCCAAGGAGTTAGAAAAGGGCTTCGCAGGCATAATCAAGCCCTTGGCGGAGAGGTTTTCATATTTGGATTTCAATCAAATAAAGCATTGGTTGAAGGTCAATAAGCTCGAGGCGAAACTAGAGGGTGGAAGTTTTGAAGCACTGATGAAAAGCCAAGTCGAATTTTATCGGAGAGTTTATGGTCCAGGCTTTAAGATTGATTTCAGCAAAATCAGAATCGAAAAAGCGCGCTTAAAAAGGATTCAGAAAGGGTTGGAGACTGGATGTGTCTCATATCCTTTGCTGTGCGTGACTCCCGATAAACTTTCCCAGGAAGAGCAAAAAATGACCGAGGCTCAGTTTGCTTTTTGGCGGATATTAAATCAGCCGGTTGATCACCTATATCCGCTGACTCAAATGAGAGGCATATTTGAAAATATAACTCAGCAACAAGTTTTGGCCAGATGTGTTTCGGTTGATGTCAATGATTTTGACGAAAAGCCCTCAAGGGAGCAGGGGATGGGTAAACATCTCAAAATTATCGATCGCAAGAAGGAATTGGCAGGCGGGAAATATCCTACCGTTTCTCCTGGCAAGGTGGAGTTAATATTTACTGATCGGCAGTCGGTATTCGAGAAGGTGCCTCGCAGGGTGGTTAATGCTGAAGGCGTACTGGTTCAAAATACAAATGATTTTGGCAAAATTATTAAGCGCAAGATTAATGGTCTGACCCCAGCGCAATGGATGGTGTTTTATCGTCAGCTCGACCTGGAGGGTCGATCGATTGACCTATACGAGCGCCTGATGGCCCTGGTTGATGTACGTGGCATAGGTGCTGAAAGTGAGTTTTTTGGGGGATATGTAGGGATGAGTGTGAGTAGAATTGAAAGCATGAGTGGCTTGATTGAATTTGATCTGGCCTCAAACGAGGTAACTGACACCTCTGGAAAATATGATCTAGTTCGTTTAGCGCTCTGATTCCATGACTAATTGCCAAGACATTCAAAGAGATCTGGAATGGTTGCAGGAAATGCAACGTCGGCTTGGCATGGCCCTGCAATCCGAAAAAATAGATGAGGCCGAGAAGATTCGAAGCGAGATAAAAAAGGACTTGCCGGAGATTTGGAAACCAATTGATGCCTATCAGCTCCACTGGCGGGAAAGGGTGGCCACGGAACACGATTACGATTTTGTGGATGTGCCAGTGGAGGGTCTGGCTATGGTCAATGCGGGGAAAGATGTGTTTTTTGTGGACAGCGATGGGGTGCCAATTTCGGAGGACCGTTATTTGCGGGCCGAGAGATTTTCCGAAGGTTGCGCCTGTGTTTATACTGAGGCAGGCACTTTCTTTATTGATCGCCAGGGACTGCCGCTTTTCAAAAACTGGTTTGACGGAGCCAATAGTTTCCATGAGGGTCGCACGTGGGTAATGAAGGACAAAGAATTTTTTTTCATCGATCATTCCGGACAACCCATCTCTGACAAAAAATATCGGGATGTGAGTGATTTTACCAATGGGTTTGCCGTTGTCAGAGATAGAGATGGCCATGTGCACATCGACCAGCAAGGACGAGAAATCTCCAGCGAGCGTTACCAAGCGTGCGGCTTGTTTTCGGGGGAAGGGTTGGCCTGGGTAAAATTAAATGATAAATATTCTTTTATCGATGGCGGTGGTCAGCGCTTGACTGCGGAATGGTACGACGAGCCAATCCACTTTTATAATGGCGTGGCGATGGTCAAAAAAAATGGCTTTTATCATTTTATTGATCGCACTGGCCAGCCAACTTCCGATCGAAAATTTGGTTATGGCGCGGTGTCTGAATTCAGCGAAGGGTTTGCAGGCGTATTCTACGGGGGAGAGTTCAAGGGAAGACAGGATGAGTGGAGGCATAGCTTTTTCATTGATCAGTCTGGCGAGCCGGTCTTTGGCAAAAAATTCGACATGGTCGGCGAATTTCATGATGGCCGGGCTGCAGTAGAGATTGGCAAGAGAAAGTTCTTTATTGATCAGACTGGCAAGCGCCTCAGCCAGGCTTGGTATGACGATGTGGTGGATTTTAACGAAGGGTTGGCTCGGGTAAAAAGAGGTAAGAAATATTTTTTCATTGATCGCGCCGGTCAACCGATTTCCGATGAAAGATACGACGGGGCGACCGTGGCCTTCAAGGGTGGGCTAGTCTGGGTCTCACAGGGAAAAGAAGCTTTTTTTATCAACCGGAAGGGGCGAAAAGTATTTCCGCTCCAAAAGGGAGCCTCATTCACTTCGTTTTAACACGAGTATATGTCAGAATGCGCCAAAATTAGTGAGAATATTCAACGGCTGCAGGAATTGAAGCGCCAGTTAGACGCGGCCTTGCAGGTGGGAAAGTTGGATGAGGCCAAAGAATTGGAGCGAGAAATCAATAAGTCTATTGATGGTATCCGAGATCTTTTTGACCACAATCGATTGTCCTGGCGTCGTGAAGTGGCTGCTAAATATGGCTATGACTTTGTGGATGTGCCCGTTGATGGCATTGCCAAGGCCTCGATAGGTTTTGAGGTATTATTTGTGGATAGCGATGGGCCAATATCTGACGGGCGTTATTTGTGGGCCGAAAAATTTTCGGAGGGTTGCGCCTGTGTTGCTACTATTGCTGCTACCTATTTCATTGATCGCCAGGGGCAGCCACTTTTCAACAAAGAGTTTGATGCTGCTGGTCATTTCCAAGAAGGTCGAGCCTGGGTGATGAAGGATAGGGAATATTTTTTTGTTGATCACTCTGGCGAACCTATTTCTGATAAAAAGTATCAAGAAACGAGCGATTTTGTGAATGGCTATGCAATTGTCAGGGAGTCAGACAAATATGCGTATATCAATTATCAGGGTCGGGAAGTTACTACTGAAAAATATGACCGTTGCAGTTTGTTTTCGAAAGATGGTCTGGCCTGGGTCAAACTGAACGGAAAATATTCTTTTATTGATGGCACTGGCCAACGGTTAACGCCAGAATGGTATGACGAGTCGGCCAATTTCTATAAGGGCGTGGCAATGGTCAAAAAAGACGGGGCTTATTTCTTTATTGACCGCAGTGGCAAGCCACTGTCTGATAATCGGTACGATTACTATGAGCTCGTGGAGAATTTTCATGATGATTTGGCGGTCGCACTGGAAGACAGGCAATACTTTTTTATTGATCAGTCCGGAAAGTGGGTATTTGATCAGGTCTTTGATTCAGCCAATGATTTTCAAGAGGGCAGAGCCTGTGTCAAAGTCGGCATGAAACATTTCTTTATCGATCAGGCTGGGCAACGTCTCACTGATGATTGGTATGATGAAGCTTTTGATTTTCATGAAGAAGCTGCGCGAGTGAAAAAGGACGGTAAATATTTTTTCATTAATCGTGATGGTCAGCCAATCTCTGAGGAAAGATATGATAGTGCTGATCCATACTTTCGCGATGGCGTAGCATATGTGACGCAAGGGGACCAATCATTTGGTATCGACCGTAAAGGCAAGATAGTGTTCTATGGTGCCAGAAAGGTATAATGGTGTGGGAGAGAGGATGTTTGAGCAACAGCAATTTATGTCAGAATGTGCCAAAAATAGTGAGAATATCCAACGGCTGCATGAATTGAAGCGCCAGTTCGACGCGGTGATAGAAGATAGAAAGGTAGATTTGGCTAAGGGGTTGCAGGGGGAGCTAGAAAGGCAACTGGCATTAGTACATCGGAAGTTTTTCCCCGAGTTGGACCAAATCGTTGAGTCCGAACAGACAGCGCTAGGACATTTTTTCGGTGAGGAGGTTAAGGTTCCGCTCCCGCCTGCGGAAATAACTTCCAAAAGATTCAAGCGCTGGAAGGAGTTGGGATTTGAATTGCATTACTTTCCTGCCAAAAAGGTGTCGGCGGAAAACTCATTTTCTGGTCAAAGGGAAAAAGTTGATGGGTTACTCTACCGTGCAATGAAAGAAGGAAAATTGGAACCGGATTCTGATGAAATGCGCGGCGAGTGGGTGCTGGTCGACACGCGGGATGTACCCGTGTGCACTCCAAGACCAGGCTTTGGCGGTGGTTGGGTTTTCAATGAATACAAAGATGATTTTCTAAAAGACCTCGACAAAACTTTGTCCTGGAGGCAAAAGCTGCCTTCTCGCCACAGATCTCAATTCAGCTGGGAACAGCTTCAAGATCAAGAAACGAAAAACAAATTTGCCGATTTTTTGAAAGTCCGTCAGGTGCATCCAAATCAAATCACTTTGCCTAGAGCCGTAGAGTGGAATTATCTGGTCAATGAGTTTTTCCCCTGGTGGACCAATGAAGAGAAGCACATCTCAGAGTGGCTAGAAGATAGATACGAGGGAAATCGTTGTTTGGTTATGGAGGATGGGGGAGGCTTGATAGTTAGGATTGATCCAGGGAAAAACCCTGGGCATATCGGTTTTCGGCTAGTCATTCGTTTTTCTCAGAAATAATCGCTTGGGTTGGAAATTCTTCGGAAATACGCTATAATGCTTGAGTAAAGCGTCTTTTAGTAATTCATAAAACTTTCAATTGTATGGAGCAAAGCACTGAAACGAAAAATGTCTACGATTTGATTATTGTGGGGGCCGGACCAGCCGGTTTGGGAGCATCGATCTATGCTTCACGCTACAAGATGAACCACGTGGTGATTGGCGGGCAAATCGGTGGACAAGTGACAGAAGCGTCCAATATTGAGAACTGGGCAGGTATCGAATCGATTAGTGGAGCAGACCTCATGAATAATTTTCGCAAACATGCCGAGAAATTCGGAACGGAAATTTTAACGGGCTTGGTGGATAAGGCCGAGAAAGTCGGTGACAACTATCGCGTAAGCACAGATGACGGGCGACATTTTGAAGGTAAATCGATTATTCTGGCGCTAGGGATGAAATCACGCAAACTCGACATCCCGGGCGAAGACGCGCTGGTGGGCAAAGGCGTGTCATATTGCGCCACTTGCGATGCCATGTTTTTCCGTGGCAAGGATGTGGCGGTGATCGGCGGAGGAGACGCAGCCGCTACGGCCGCCTTGCATCTGGCGGAGTTTGCCAACAAGGTCTACATGCTTTATCTCAAAGAAGGATTGTTCCTGGAGCCAACCTGGCAAGAAAAAATTAAAGCCAATCCGAAAATCGAGATGATTTGCTGCGCTAAAATTTCTCACATTCTGGGTGAGGCTGAAGGACGCGTGACGGGTATTGCCTATGATCAGGAGGATGGCAGCCAAGAAAAGGCAGTGCAAGGTGTGTTCATCGAGATTGGTTCGGTGCCGGGTGTAGCCTTGGCGCACGAGTTGGGCGTAAAGACCGATGAACAAGACTATATTATTGTGGATCAAAAACAGGAAACCAATGTGGATATGGTCTATGCGGCCGGGGACGTGACCACCGGTTCCAATAAGTTTCGTCAAATTATCACAGCCGTAGCCGAAGGCGCGGTGGCCGCGGGGGGAATCTACAAAGAGTTAAAATTAGGGAAAAAATCATAAGTCATTATGGATTTGACTACGCTTAGCGTCGAAAACGTGAGAAGCGGATTGCTCAAGGATCAGCTGCCGGAACTATATGAGTTGCAGCAGGTGGTAGAAAACAATCCCTGGCATGACAGGGAAACCACTTTTGAGCATACGCTCACGGTCGTCAGTGCGCTGAGTGAATTTATCGGTCAGAACGAGGCTATTCAAAAAATGCTGGCTGAGAAAGTGGGGAATCATACGCGACTAGAGCTGTTGATGCTGGCCGCCTTTTTCCACGACGTTGCCAAAAAAGAAACTATGGTTGTGAGTGGCGACAGATCTTCTTTTTCGGGTCATGATAAAGTTGGAGAGGAAAAGGTTAAACCGATATTGAATCGCCTTGGTCTAGCGGAAAATGAACAAGTGCGGGTGGCGGAGATAGTGGGGCAACATGATTATTTTCACAAATCCTTTGATGACGCAGGCAATATTTTGGAGCAGTCCCTCGATCGATTTCGAGAAATGCATCCGGACATCTTGCTAGAGACGTTGCTCATCTCACTGGTTGATACATCGACCAGCTATCTTAAGGTTACTAAACCGGAACAATACCAAAAAAGAATTGAATTCTATCAAGCTAATCTAACTTAGATGTCTTCAGATCGGTTCAAAAAAATTGCCACTAACTATGGGGATCTTTACCGGGAGGTTTTCTTGGAGATGGGCAGGAGTCATGACGAAATGGAACAGTCGGTTTTCAGAGGTGTCCAAAAAAATATCGAAAATTTTAAGGACCTTCCAATCTTAGATATCGGCACAGGAGACGGGGAGACAATAAAATCATTTGTCGAAGCGGGCTGCACGAAACTCACAGGGCTAGATCTAAACGAAGAAATGTTGATTCGCCTAAAGGCTAAGTTTGGAGAGGCTGTCGAGTTGATTCAGGGAGATGCCTTGGATTTGTCCAGGTTTGAGGAGGGAAGTTTTCCGATAATAATTTCTGGCAATGCCATCCATAATATTGCGGCAACAGAAAGAAAAGGGTTTTGGCGAGAAATTATTCGCCTCAAACCGCGTCTGTTTGTTGACCTGGATAGAATTGTGGATGCGGATCCCGGTAAACATAAGAAAAATTATGATAAAGAAATAAAAGCGGTTGAAAGCGTTTACAAACACAAGCACGGATTGAATGAGGCCTATGAGATGTGGCGCGAGCATTTCATTCAGGATGAGAAAGAGCAGCTGACCTTAGAGGAATTTGAAAGAGAATTAGGAGCGCATTATAATCTTCAAGTTATTTTTGACATGGGCTTAAACAAAACAGTTGTTGCCAGGCTAAAACAATTAAGAAATTTGAAATTTATGAATCCTATTCAACTTTCCAAAAAACTCGGCGGTAAGATTGAGGTGCGCAGCAAAAAGCGGCTGACCAAAGACACGCTCAAGATTTTGTATACGCCGGGCGTGGCGGAGGTTTCCAGGGCGGTGGCGGCGGACAAGA
Source organism: Patescibacteria group bacterium (assembly GCA_004297805.1). Taxonomy (GTDB): domain Bacteria; phylum Patescibacteriota; class Minisyncoccia; order Moranbacterales; family SCTJ01; genus SCTJ01. Next base: position 10,782 of record SCTJ01000078.1, read on the forward strand.
GTCTGTCATTCATCTACACGATTCGCAAAAACACGATCGCGGTGGTGTCCGATGGGAGCGCGGTGCTGGGGCTGGGCAATCTAGGTCCGGAAGGGGCCTTGCCAGTGATGGAGGGTAAAGCGTTACTTTTCAAAGAACTGGGTGGCGTGGATGCTTTTCCGATCGTGCTCGACACTCAAGATACCGAGGAAATCATCAAAATCGTCAAAGCGATTGCGCCAACTTTTGGCGGTATCAATTTGGAAGACATTTCGGCGCCGCGCTGTTTCGAAATTGAAGAGCGACTCAAAAAGGAATTGACCATTCCGGTGTTTCATGACGATCAGCATGGCACAGCCATTGTGGTTTTGGCCGGACTCATCAACGCTCTCAAGGTGGTAGGCAAAAATATCACTAAAGTCAAAATTGTCATTTCGGGCGTGGGGGCGGCCGGAATTGCGATTGCCAAACTGCTGCTCGATGCGGGAGCCAAAAATATTATTATGGTAGATAGCACTGGCATCATTCATAAAGAACGCAAAGAGGGAATGAACTGGGCCAAGGAAAAGATGGCGCGCTGCACCAACCCGGACGGAGTGTGGGGAGGTCTCAAGGATGCCTTGCGGGACGCGGATGTATTCATCGGCGTGTCGGCTCCCAATCTGCTTTCGGCCAAAGACATCAAGACCATGCGTTCCGAGGCCATCGTTTTTGCGATGAGCAATCCCACACCAGAGATTGCGCCTGAGGAGGCTAGGCGGGGCGGGGCAGCGGTGGTGGCTACTGGACGGTCAGATTTCCCCAATCAAATCAATAATGTGTTGGCCTTTCCGGGTGTGTTTCGCGGGGCCTTGGACAGTCGCACGCGTATCATTACTGACGAACACAAGTTGGCGGCGGCCAAGGCCTTGGC
>SCTJ01000213.1 GCA_004297805.1 Patescibacteria group bacterium
TGGACAAAGATTGTGTTATTGTAAAGTCTGTTTCTTGTACATTCTTCCAATTACCTCCGCTACAGGTCTCGTTATTAGTTCCTCCTACACAGATCCATCCACTAGCTACCACATCATAGCTATTAGTATTGTGGGCTAAGCTGAGATAGCTTCCATTTGCAACCGTACCATACTCAGAAAGCACATTACTACCGCCACCACCTGCAGTAAGAAGATCTACCGATGTAGAGCCATCATAGAAATACAGGTTCGTACCATTCCACCACATATCTCCAGAATTTGGAGCCGCAACATCAAATCCATTATTTAGATGGATTTGAGCTACAGTACTTGAACTAGCTCCGATAGTTAATATTGCAGACGTATTACTTGTACTACTTCCAAAAGTTGCATATCCATTCTGATTAATTAACCCTAATACTGTACCCGTGGAGTTCTGCCATTCCATTAGGTTATCTGGTTGTGTATCGTTTGCCTTTATAACTACTGTATCATCAGGTGATATAGTTATGTCTCCTGTAGTATTTGACAATGTAGAACTGGAACCCGCGATATCCAATTTTGCCCCAGGAGTACTCGTTCCGATACCAAGATTTCCTGTAGATACATCAAAGAAGAATTTTGCATTAGAGGCGTTATCACCACCTATGATCAGGTCATCCGTGGTAGATGTTAGATACGAGAAAGTTCCAGCATCCGTCCAAAGCCCTGATCCTGTCCCTACTGCGCTACCGTTCCAATACAATGTACCATTTACATTGTAAAGCCTGTTTGTAGAAACTGTAGGTTCATCAGTTCGAGGATGAATATAGAAGGTTAAAGGATTTTCAAATATAAAGGCCTCTGTGCTACCCTTTTGTAGCGAAAGAATATTTCCCGTTCCATCTTGGGATATCTGCATCACCACATTATCATACCCACTATTTTCTGCTTTAAATGTGGCAACGGGCCAAGCACCTGTAGATGCATAATCAGAATAGACCGTAAGCCCAGTTTGAGCCTGTGAGCCAGAGACCGTAAGTCTCTCTGCAGTCATATCAAAAGAAAATGGTGCCCTAGTACCTAACCCTGAAAGATAGGTCGCATATGAGTCTGCCCCTATTGCAGTATAACTGCTTGATCCCAAGACAAAATGATCTGTCAAACTAGTTAAGTATGTAAATATTCCGCCATCAGTGAAGAGTGAAGACCCGGTACCACCACCCAAGGCTCCCCAAG
>SCTJ01000117.1 GCA_004297805.1 Patescibacteria group bacterium
CGGCCTTTGACGCCCATCCCCAACGTTTCAAGGGGAGATGTCCAATCCCGGAAGGGCCACCGAAGGAGGTGTGGATCAATCCTCCAAAGCCGGAGAAATCCGTGGTGTCACCCCCCTCTGTGCCAATGTGACCGAGACACTGACCCCCTAATAATTTAGTGTAGGGCGGGGAGGTGAAAAGCTATGGATGCAAAGGCAGTAGATTTGGTTGAGGCAGTGGTTGGACGTCCTGACCCCGAGGTGCCGGGGAAGGCCCGCCGGAGGATTTTTTCAGCGGCGTATAAATGCCGGATCTTGGAAAAAGCCGATCAATGCGCGGGGCCTGGAGAGATGGGGTCGTTGCTGCGCCGTGAAGGGTTGCACTCCTCGCATTTGACAAAATGGCGTCGTCAGCGTGAAGGAGGCGTTCTGGCCGGTCTGGCTCCGCAAAAGCGCGGTCCCAAGCTGGAGCCGGTCAAACCTCTGGCCCGTCGCGTTGAGGAGCAGGATCGTGAGATCTCCATGCTGCGCAAGAAGTTGGAACAGGCTGAGGTGATCATTGGATTCCAAAAAAAAGTCTCGGAAATTTTGGGGATCACCCTGATGCCGGAAGTGGACGTCAGGAAAATCTGATGGAAAACGCGGAAGTATTAGGGAAAATGGTGGGGGTTCAACCCGCATGTGAGGCCCTTGGACTCAACCGAGCCAGATACTACCGGACAAAGCATCGAAGGCAGATCGTAGAGGTTCAGGAGAAGGCCCCGCTCCGTCTCCGCCCGCCCTTGTCCCTGACCGATGGCGAACGTCGGGAAACGCTGGATATTCTACGTTCTGACCGGTTTATGGACCAAGCCCCGGCGACCGTATACGCCACGCTCCTGGAGGAGGGGCACTACCTCTGTTCGGTACGGACCATGTACCGAATTCTGACCAAGGAGGATGAGGTTCGGGAGAGGCGCGCCCAGAAACGGCACCCCACCTACACGAAGCCGGAACTGCTGGCAACCGGCCCGAACCAGGTGTGGACCTGGGACATCACCAAGCTGAAGGGGCCGGTCAAATGGACGTACTACTATCTGTATGTAATCATAGACATCTTCAGCCGCTACGTGGTGGGCTGGATGATCGCTACACGGGAATCGGCGGAACTGGCCAAAAGTTTGATCTCGGAGACCTGTGCCAAGCAGGGCATTCAGAGGGACCAACTTACGGTTCATGCCGATCGTGGGTCGAGCATGAAATCGAAGCCGGTGGCCTTGCTTCTGGTGGACCTCGGCGTGACGAAAAGCCACAGTCGTCCCTACGTCTCCAACGACAATCCGTTTTCGGAGGCGTGGTTCAAGACCCTGAAGTACCGCCCGGATTTTCCGGAACGCTTTGGCTCCATGGAGGATGCTCGCGCTCACTGCCAAGCCTTTTTTCCATGGTACAACGGTGAGCATCGCCATTCGGGAATCGCCATGCTCACCCCAGAGTCTCTTCACTACGGAGATGCGGAGCGGGTCATCAAAGCACGTTCGGACACACTGGTTGCGGCCTTTGACGCCCATCCCCAACGTTTCAAGGGGAGATGTCCAATCCCGGAAGGGCCACCGAAGGAGGTGTGGATCAATCCTCCAAAGCCGGAGAAATCCGTGGTGTCACCCGAAGGGATGGGCGTAGACTCTGAATCGTCGGGCAAAACGGAGGCGGGCTCTGCTGAGGAGCAACCCGTCAAGGGATAGCTCGGCAGGGCTCATCGAGCCGATGACTGGGACGGGGGGCATTCCCCCGTTCTTTCCCCCCCATCGGACGATAGACCCTCAATGCCTCAAAAAACCTCGCCCGAAGGGCGTTAAAAAGCCCAAGACCATCTTGGGCTCGACATTAAATTCTGCAACCCAGTGTCTCATTTTCATTGACACGTTCCGCAACCTCATCGACTCCAGGCATGGTCTGAAGCAATTCCACAGCCCAGCGAAACGGTTCCAGGTTGCGCTTCAGTTCGGCGTCAAA
>SCTJ01000214.1 GCA_004297805.1 Patescibacteria group bacterium
TGTTCCGTCGGCCCGTACTGGAATACGGGCTTGGGGATAAGAACTTCGTGCGGATTGAAGTTCTAAATATTTTTCCGCCGAGACACATGTCTCGGCGGATTTTTTTGAAAACGCATTCGCCGTCCATTGCCGGCGCCGATGGCTGCTTAAAGATTCGACACTGCCTTGGCAGTATAGTCCGCGAACCTCCGGCGCCCCCCGGTAAATATCAGAAAGGCGAGGATGAATAAAGTATTCGTCAATATCACTTCCGGCCACGGCCTCATAGCCATGGAAAAAACGGCCAGACCTATATAGCTGCCCGAAGCAAAGAGAACCATGGCCGGCATAGAGAGCCATCCTTTTCTGTGGAGAAGGTGGATGATGGCATAAACAAGCAGGAAAAGAATTATCCAAAAAACGGGCAGCGGCGCATTCGCATTCGCCACGGTGATCATCACAACGTCCGCGAGTATGACGAGAAGCCCCGTCGCAACGATCGCATAATGGGACACAACCGATTTTATCTCTATGACACCCGGGCGGCGTTTAGCGATGACAAAAAGGAATAATATCGCGAGCCAGAACAAAACGAAGTAGCCCCCGGCAAACTGGCGGGACCCGAAATAGAGTAAGGCGCTTTCGAGGGAAGAAATTATTATGAACAAAATAAATCTTTTTTTACCAAGCCACGAACGGTCCGCGGACCAAGGATATATAAAGTGTGTCAGTAGGATCGGATACAGCACGCCGAGGAGCGAATGCAGTATGCTCACAAGCGGGATCCACGCCAACGCCAAACCGGAATAGAAGGCATACCCGGGGACGCTCGTGAGCGTCGCCGGGCTTAAAAAAGTATGGGCGAGAAGGCCCTCGTTAAAAATTCCGTAGCCGAGACCCATTATGAAAATTCCCCGCAAGCCCAGCTTCCAGCGCACCGCGAACTCTCTGATTATCAGTACGGGCAGACCGTAAGAGATAACTTGAAGAAGAAAATACAGCGGTTGGAAAAATGTCGAGGCCGGCGAACTCGCCGAAAGCAGTTCGACGAGGAGCGGGCTGGCAAAAAAAAGAAATAAGGCCGGTTTCCAGTAAGACACCGTTTTTTTCGTGGTCGTGTCCATTAACTAAATGATAATGTAGTCAGCCGCGATTTTCTAATCCATCGAGAGCTTCCCGCGTATCGTGGTTGGGGTGGGGGCAACGTCCGGCGCTAT
>SCTJ01000109.1 GCA_004297805.1 Patescibacteria group bacterium
GGGGGTAATAATTATTAAGTCATTGTAAAATTTGGCTCCTGCTTGGACAAATGCCCTTTTGGTTAAATCGTTGAAATCTCGGTAATAACCGTCTTCGTCCCGCACTTCCCCCGTGCAGAATACCGCAAAGCGATTATCTTTTAACCTTGCCACCGATTTTGCAATAATTTCGGCATACTGTTTGGTGAACACCTCATAACTTACATTGCTTAGGTCGGCGGGGTCATCGGTGTAAACTTCATAATCAAAATAGGGCGGGCAACTAAATATAAAGTCAACCTTTAAGTCGGCGGGTAGCAAACTATCCATATCTAAGCTATTGCCCCTAATCCAAGTGGGTTGCTTGTCCGCTGGTAGTATCTTTAGGGCTTGCTCTTGGTTGGCCTTAACTTGCTTTTCGCTTAGGTCTATGCCGTAATACTTATAATCTAAAAAGCTGGCAACTACCCCACGGGTTGAGCCACCCGAGAACGGGTCTAATATGCTACCTTTGGTGGGGCAAAACCATTTATACATAACCTCGCAAAGCACAGGGTCAAATACGGAAAGTAGCCCGCCCGCATCGGTGGTTTGGACGGTTGTGCTTGCTAGCATTTGGTCTAAAAACTTTTCCTCGAACTCTTCCTTGGACATTTCGCGTCCAATCTTTGCCTCTTCACGCTTCTTTATGCTGTAATAACCTGGAATATTTCCAGTAAAGCCACCCACGGCTTCCATAGCCTCACGTCCTTCACCTCCCCTTAGCCCGACGCCATACCAGTTCTTTTTGCGTTGCATCCAATAGGCTTGTCGGGTATCTAGGACACTAATAGGTGGAATAATAAACCTTTCGCTTAAATTTAACGTGGCTTCCTTAATAGTTTCGGCGGGTGAGCCAATCAAACCTTTGTCAAAGCCAATAAGCTCAACGTTAAACCCTTGGGCATCGATGAGCTTTAATTCCGCGACTAATAGGTTTTGTTCCCAATCGCTTTCGTTCAATTTGTTATCCGCCAAGCGGTAGGCCATCACCTGCACGGGGGTTAGGTCGGTCTTTACCAAAACAGGAACATCGGTAAGCCCTAGGCTTTTGGCGGCTAAGTAGCGTCCGTGTCCCACAATTATTTCATTATTTTGGTCAACCACAATAGGCTGGTTAAAACCAAATTCCTTTATGCTATCGGCCACCATCTTGATTTGCTTGGCGGGGTGGAGCTTAGCGTTATTTGCGTATGGCTTTAGGAGATTTATATCCATTGATGAAATGTTCTAAGTCGTTTAAAAACCCTTGGTCGGGTATCTTATGATAAATTGTATATAAGGCTTTAAGCCTGCGGAATTGGTCAACGTGTTTGTCATCGACTATTGCCCGCAAGATTTGCTCCCTTTGGTAGTCTTCTTGGGTCATTCTAGTAAGGCTCTCTTAAACTTTTCCCATTGCAGGTTATTGTTAATTTCCTCGACGGTTTGCTTATACCTATTGACGGTATTGCCTAGTTGCACACGGCCATTTTCTACCTTTGGCTTCTTGTTCTTAGGCAAGGC
>SCTJ01000006.1 GCA_004297805.1 Patescibacteria group bacterium
GTAATTTTTTGTAGTAGGCTCGGTTGGCTTCAGCCAGCTCCTCGTAGAGATAATAAAACTCTTTGTGAATATCCGTCACATTGAAACCCTTGTCCAGCTTATTTTGATAAATTTCTTTTTGGAGTTTCTTGAGATTAATCATGGTAAGTTTTGTGAATAGCGCTTAATATCCGCTTGGCGGTTTCATTTTATTTCCCAATAGCGACAGACCTAGTTTTGCTAGTTGTTGGTGAATCGAAACAATCTCTTGAGTAAAACTATCTAGCTCGATCCCCTTTCCCAATAACATCTCGTGAACCTGCGAGACTGTTTTTTCAAAATCATTTTTGAACTGCGTATTGATGTCCTTCCAGGCAATGCCCCGCAAAGCTTCAGCATAAATGGAGTTGAACTTTATTATCCCAGCTTTCAGCAAATATGCAATTGCCGGATAGCCCAAATAGCCCTGCCAGTATGAACCATTATCATTAGCCATAATAGCCTGCTGTTGGGCATCATAATTCACGGTATAAAACTTCTGACCACTAGATGAATACACCTTAGCTCCCTCCCCTATCAGCTCAATTCTTCCGTCACCAATACAGCCCAGCGCTTCATATATTTTTATTTGTGGTGGCAATTTCCATGGCATATCAATGTTGGTTAACGCTCCCACTCCTTGATGTCTGGATGAAAGTCAACTTGATATTCTGGAATGCCCAATGAGATTCCATATCGTTTGGCCTCGTCATATTGTTCTTGGCTCTTTCTATCAATACAAAACACTTTGTCGCGAAAGATGATATAATGATGCGAGTCATTTTTAAAATCAGCGTACCAATTGTGTTGCGAATCTAAAGATTTACTTAGTTCTTCTGCAACTGACCTCGCCTGATTTTCTGTAACCTCGACGGTGTGCAAAGTCCATTGCTCAACCCACGGAGTCTGATGCTCTTCCGTAACTTTTTCTACTTTGGTTTCTATATTCTTCAGCCCATGCAAAACATCCTTTTTCTCAAGACTTTCTTCAATTATTACACCAACGAAATCTTTAGACATATTGTGAAAATTAACTAGTTCAATTCCCATTCTTTTATTAGGCCTAGCATCTCATTTTCAAAAGCTGGAACAAAAACAAGCTCGATTTGCCGATTATTTTCAGTATTCACGTCGGTTAATTCATTCCTGCCTTCATAATAGTTTTTATCAATCATCTCGTCTGTCCGGCGACAGCTATAAACTATTTTTGTTATGCCCGCCCAATTGGCCACCGAGAAGCACATGAGACACGGCTGGAGTGAGGCATAGAGCACTGCGCCTTCGAGGTTGGTGGTCCCGAGTTTTTGACAGGCTGCTCGAATGGTCGAAGTTTCCGCGTGACCCGTCGGATCGTTGAGTTGCGAGCCAATACTCACTCCCTCCGCGATAACCACGCCATCTTTAACAATAATCGCTCCGGCCGGAAAACCACCTTGCACCACGGACTTGCGTGCTTGTTCGATTGCTAGTTTTAAAAATTCGCTATCATTCATAAGCCACCGGACATCCCCATTTAAACAATAAAATACTCCGCTTTTAGAAGCTCTTTGACTGCATATCCCGGAAATCCGGTAAAAGCATTTTTTCCATCCATCTGCGATTGATGAAAACTCAGAGCTTTTTTCTTGATCGCCCCATTTATTTCAATGCAGACATTGGGCTTTTTGAAAACTATGCGATTAGCGTAGTGTTTTGATTTACGCCTGCTCCGTAGCCATTTCGAGGCTGATCCAGTCATTTTTTGGGGCAAGGAGAATGACACAAAGGGAATCTTTAGCTGTTTTGCAATTTTCTTGGCCACGCTTCCAACAGCGATATGGTCTTGATGTCCAGATATCCCATCAGGTCCGAAACTAAAAATAAAGTCCCCCTTTAGCTTTTTAACTATGGCCAGTCCCTTCTGGAATAATTTTTCTTTGTGTAGTCTTACTTGTCCATCCGGAAGGTTCAGGGTAAACAATTTCGATACATGCAAAAAACCAGCCGCTAACTTTAACTCTTTTTTTCGTAGCAATCCGACCTGCCGAGACGACATAACTTTTTTCATGTGGGATGTGCCCTTTTCTCCAAGCGAAGCGCAAATTAGAACATTTCTTCCACCCGCCAGATGATTTTTGAATATTGTTCCAGCCATGGCGTAGCTCTCATCATCCGGATGAGCAGTGAAAACTATAATTTCTTTACCCATGAAGCTATCTTTCTGATGCATATTTATTCATCCAGCTAATTTAAACACACTTTTCCAAAATATCCAGCCCGGCTTTGGCTGTTTTCTTGTCGATAGTTAGAGTCGGAAATAGCGTGAATGTGTTGCTGCCCAACGTCGAAAACAGCAAACCGCTGTGCATGCATTTTTCAGTAATTTCTGCGGCATAATTTGGATCCTTAAATTCAACCCCAATCGCCAAGCCTTTGATACGAATCTCGGCCGGATAGCGAAAATGCATTTTTTTCAATCTGTCCACGAAATATTTTTCCATTCTCAAAGTGTTACGCAAAATTTTGTTTTTGTTTTTCAACAAAAATTTGATGTTAGCCGTGGCCGCTTCAACAGCCAGCGGGTGCCAGCCAAAAGTGGAATAAAAACTAAAGTCGAATTCCATGGACTTGGCCACCTTCTCAGTCATAATGGTGGCTCCCAATCCACCATATCCTCCGGTTATGCCCTTAGCCAGACACATGATATCGGGTTGCAACTTGTAATATTCCGAGGCAAACAACTTGCCCGTTCGACCGAAACCGGTTGCCACTTCGTCCATCACCAAAAGAGTCCCGTACTTTTTGCACGCTTGTTGAACCCTGCGCATGAATTCCTTTTCCGGAATCAGCACTCCCAAATTGCAAATAACAGGCTCCATGATGAGTGCGGCAATGTCTCCTTTGGCTAACAACTTTTCCACTTTGGCAGCTGCCTCGGCGTCTAGGGGCGGTTTGATTTTGTGACAATGGAAGAGCAGATTTTTGTACCAATCTCGAAAATAAGAGGCCCCGACACTCATGGCCCCGATAGAATGCCCATGATAACTTCCCTCGATAGAAATAAACTTGTGCCGCTTGGTGTGCGACATAGCCGCTTGCAACGCGATTTCGACCGCTTCGGTTCCGCCAGTTGCTCGAAAACTTTTGCTTAATTTACCAGGCGTTATCTTGGATAGCAGCTCAGCTAATTCAGCCCAGGGCGCATACAAATAACCGGGATTAACATAATCTGGACCCTTATAATTGCGCAATCTCTTTTTAACTTCTTTGTTGCCCCAACCAATATTGCCAACACACCAACCCATCATGAAATCGAGATACCTTTTCCCATCGGCAGCAATCAAATAGTTGCCTTCCGATCCGGTGATGTTCAGTAACATGGCCGGCAGATCGCGGCCAACGTATCGCTTGTCTTTATGTGCAGTATTCATAGAGCTAGTTTTTCAAAGATTTTATTATTTGTTTGAGATGATAATCATTATGACTGCGGTTCCCCTCGTCATCCGGATCCCACTGGTCAAAAACCCAGGCAAATTTTTCTCCGGCTTGTTTCAATTTGTCCTCCCCAATTTTATTTTTCAACTCTTCCATTTCTCTCTGCCACTTCTCCCATTCTGCCAGCAATTGCTCTGGCGTGAAATTCTGGTAGAAAGTTACGGACTCGCGATTGAAATCATCCCAATTGTTGGTTCGCATGAACCAGGGATCACATTGAGTGGCCCAGGTTATTTTCAATTCCTTGACACACTCCTTTTCCCAACCAACCATATGCGCCACACAATCTTTGATCGTCCAATGATTATTGACCATCCTGGTCCAATCGTCGGGCCTCAGCTGTTTGCAATACGTCAGGAGGTTCATACAAATTTTGAGGCTTTCAAAAACTCGCGCGCACCGAGGCCGCGATGGCTAACGGCGTCGCGCTCTTCATCAGTCATCTGAGAATAATATTTCCCATAGGCCGTGATAATGACGATGGGATCATAACCAAAACCCGATCCCTCCAGTGGTTCGAGTGCAATTTCACCTTCTAGGCTATTCTGATATGTCCAGAATTCTTTCTGAACGGGGTCATAAACTGCCAATACTCCCGTATAACGGCAAGTGCGTTTTTCCGTTGGCACATCCTTCATCTTTTCGAGTATCTTCAAATAGCGATCCTTCTCGGTTCCGTCATGCCAACGCTTAGCATGCACCCCCGGATCTCCGCCCAAAGCATCAATGAAAAGTCCCGTGTCGTCCGACAGGGTCAAGAGTCCCGACTTCTCCGCATAAAATTGGGCTTTCTTTTTGGCATTATCCATTAGATTGTCCGCGTCTTCTTCGACATCGTCAAAAACGCTTGCCTGCCGCAAGGAAACCAGCTCAACATCTGAGCCAAGTCGGCCAAAAATCCTCCAGTATTGATTAAGCTTGTTCTCGTTATTGGTGCCCAGCAATAGCTTCATAGATCATTCCCTGAGATAATACTGACTATACTTCTCTTTCAGTTTAGCAAGCTTGGGCAAAATTACCAACTGGCAGTAGGCCTGGCTGGGGTTCTTCTTAAAGTATTTCTGATGATACTCATCAGCCGGGTAAAAATTCTCTAGCGAAACAAGATCGGTCACCATCGGACTATCATAATAACTCCTCAACTCATCCATGATTTTTTTGGCAATTTCAAACTGTTCCATGTTTTGATACAAAATTACCGAACGATATTGTGATCCTACGTCGCCCCCCTGACGGTTCAGAGTAGTGGGGTCATGAATAGAAAAGAAAATACGCAAAACGTCTTCCAACGAAATGACGGCTGGATCGAATTCAATTCTCACCACCTCAGCGTGGCCAGATTTGCCACTACAAACCAATTCATAGCTTGGATCATGATTTTCCCCTCCGGCATATCCGACCGTGATCCCAATCACACCCTTCACTCGCGAAAACGAAGCATCCAGACACCAAAAACAACCACCACCCAGCACAATATTTTCTGTCTTTACCATAAACTATTTTTTGGGAATAAATTTCAAAGCTATTGAATTGATGCAATATCTCTTCCCCGTTGGAGGAGGTCCATCCGGAAAAACATGTCCCAGGTGAGATTCGCAGCGCGCACAACGCACTTCAATGCGATGCATACCAAAAGAATCATCCACTAGCTCTTCCAAGTGCGTCGGATCAATTGGTTCAAAATAACTCGGCCAACCGGTGCCTGACTCAAACTTCTTTTCTGAACGAAAGAGTAGCAGGTCACAAGCTGCACAACTGAATGCTCCGATCCCCAGTTTTCCCCACGGACAAGAGAATGGCGGTTCTGTTCCTTGCTCCCGCATCACCCGATATTGTTCGGGGGTCAATATTTTTTTCCACTCCGCTTCACTTTTAATTATTTTTTCAATCATGACTAATAGTACAAACTACTGGCAAACATATTTACACGCGTCAATCCAATCACTAAGTTGAGCTTGGCTAGGAACATAGCCCAGAATATTAATACTGGTACCTTTATGAATACCCAGATGCAGGTGCTTGCGCTCACCACTGGTTTCTGTGGAATAGCCCTTACCCAACAGACCCAAGGTTTCTCCCGCCGTTATATCATTTCCGACGGTTACGTTAATACTGGCCAGCAGCAGATGCCCATAAATCACAGCTACTGACTCATTATTCAAGACGCAGCTTTGCACCGCTACGCCCCCATAACCGATGGCGTATTTCTTTATGGCTAATTTTCCCGAGCAGATGGCACGAACTGGCACGTCCACATTTTCCTCCCCAGGAAATATTTCGAAGTCCGTGCCAGTATGATAGCCACTGAACTTTTCAGGCTGCACCGGCGAAGTTTTGGGAGTGATAAAGATGCCAAAGGGCTTTTTGGCGATTCGTTCACTCGCCCGATCTAGTGGCGATTGAAAGTCCATCTTGCCAGCAGTATTGCTGTCCGGTAAAATAGTCTCTGGCATCGGAGTTATTACCGGACTATTTACAGTCGTCGGTATTGTTGACGGCATTGTTTCGGACAGCTGATAATAAACCACCGCTACCGCGATCAGTATTGCAATTATAAGGATAACGACGTGTTTTATTTTCATGATCGTTTGATCTTAGGAAATCACTAGTCCCTGCTGAAAAGCTATTTTTTCTCGCGATAGTTTTTGATAGCTCGATGCAGAGCGTCCGCGGCCAAATTGGAACAGTGCATTTTGGCCGGTGGCAAACCTTCCAGATTGTCGGCCACGTTCTGTCGCGTGATTTTCATGGCTTCGTCCAATGTTTTGCCCTTGGCCAAATCTGTCACCATAGAAGAAGTAGCGATGGCTGCCCCACAGCCCAGCGTCTCAAACTTCACATCCTTAAGTGTCTCGGATTTCCCTTTGGTCTTAGCCACCTTGATATATAGCCGCATAATGTCACCACACTTGGGATTACCCACCATGCCCACGCCATCCGCATTTTTGATCTTGCCCTGATTATGAGGACGCGTGAAATGTTCGAGAACCTTTTTTGAATATTGCATATAGTTAGTTTAGGTTAAAGGCCTATGAAGCCGCGTGTTATTATTTAAATTCCTTCAGAACGTCACCAGAAATTTTACGCAACCTCGAGACAATCTTCTTCAGTATTTTTACTGCATATTCAATTTCCTGTTTGGTGGTACTTTTTCCCAGAGTTAATCGCAAACTGCCATGGGCCTGTTCGTGCTTGAGCCCCAGCGCCAGCAGCACATGAGAAGGATCCAATGAGCCAGAGGAGCAAGCTGAGCCAGTTGAAGCGGCCACGCCTTCCATATCCAGCGACAGAATGAGCCCCTCGCCTTCCACATCGTCAAACCTAAAATTGGCATTATTGGGCGAGCGCTGATCCAATGATCCGTTCAGATGTGATTTCGGAATTTCCTTCAGAACTTTTTTTATCAAATAATTTCTCAGTTTCAATATTTCATTGTTTTTGACTTTTGATTTCGAGCTTTTGATTTGTCGGATAGCCTCCGCCATTCCGACTATTCCTGGCACATTGTGCGTCCCGGCTCTCATCCCAGCCTCTTGATCACCGCCGCTTTGCACGTGGGTGATGGCTGATTTATCACGTATAAACAGCGCTCCCACACCCTTGGGTCCATAGATTTTGTGTCCTGAGAGTGACAACAAATCCACATCTAATTTATTCACATCACAATCAAAATAATTCACGGCCTGCGTCGCATCCGTATGAAACAATATCTTAGAACGCGTATCGCGAAACGTGGAGCGTTTGCTGTTGCGCGCTATGCGCTCTACGCTATGCGCTTCGCGCAGCAATTGCCCTATTTCCACAATTGGCTGGACTGTTCCAATTTCATTATTCACATACATCACCGACACGAGAATTGTGTTGGATTTTAAAGCCCTTTTCACATCCGCCAGCCTCACCAGTCCATCTGCATAAACCGACAAGTAGGTCACTTCTATTTGCCCCTCTTTTTCTAACTCCTGACAAGTATTCAAAACACAATGATGTTCAAACTGAGTGGTAATAATATGCGGGATGACTCCCTGATTTTCTTTTTTGGCCTGATAGGCCTTGAGTGTTCCGCGAATGGCCAGGTTGTTTGATTCAGTGGCTCCGGAAGTAAACACAATTTCCTTGGGTTGGCAGCGCAAAAAATAAGCCACTTGGACCCGCGCCTGGTCTACGGCTGCCATCGCCTCTTGTCCAAAGGAATGGACCGACATCGGATTACCAAACTTCTCTGAAAAGTATGGCCGTATCTTCGCGAAAACCACCGGATCAACTGGAGTTGTCGCCGCATGATCTAGATATATACGCTTGATCTTAGGCATAAGCTATTTGAGTAAGGAATTTAATTTAATACCATACAATGTTTTGCGGACTTGTTTTTCTAAAATGCCCCAGACTTTACTAGAAGCGCAGCTGTCTTTTTGCGAACACGCAGAGCTACTGCAACCCATGGGCGCAATCGTACCCTCAAGTGCTTCAATAATCTCCCCAACTTTGAGTAGATTCGGCTTTTGGGCCAGGGTATATCCCCCGCTTTTTCCCTTGTGACTTACCACCAGCTCACTTCGACGTAGGATGCCAAAAATCCGCTCCAGATATTTCACCGAGATTCTTTCTTCCTTGGCTAACTGCTGAATTGGCCTGGATTCTGGATAGGCCTCTGCCAGATTAACCATGGCTTTGAGCCCATATTCCGCCCGAGTAGAAAACTGCACAAAACTCTATATCATACCGATTTAGTATGAGTATAGAATACCACCCACTCCTACTGGTGTCAATAAGCTACTGGCCATGTATTATCATTAAAAACCAAGACTAAACTTTCCTGACAAACCATGGCTTAGGAGTAGTTTTCCATCAAAATACTTATCTCGAAGACAACTAGCAGCCTCATTACTCATTTGTGACAAACCGCGCATCATTAATTTGCCCGGATATGGAGCTAGCTCCTGGGCGACAGCCAGATCGATAGTTTCGAGCCCATTGAGACCCAGTACGCTACCCTTAAATTTAATCAGCTCACGTGCCGTTTGGGGCGTAATGTGAGTCGAATCAATTGAAAGAATTCCGCGCTCAAGGCCAGCCAACGCCTGAGCTATTTCGGGAGTCAAATTCTGCAGTTTTCCCAATTCTAACCACCCACCGCGCAATTTGGCCAGCTCCCCGGCTTCATCAAGTGTTAAAGTTTCCAGACCTCGCATACTTAGACCTCCGCGCAGACCAAAATCAGAAGTAACATAATTATGAACCAATGCCTTAGTCGCCTCAAGCGAGATGCCTTTGAGACTGGGCAAAACTATAAAACCCGTAATGTTGCTCATTGACCGTGCCAACTCTTCTGCTGCTCCTGCTGAGATATATTTTACTCCACTTAATTTTATTCCTGAACGTTCGACATGCGGCCAGTTGGCTAATTCGCGTGCCACTTGAGGCGTGAGATATGTAATATCGGCCGTATCAAATTTCAGCCCCTGTTTTAGGTTTTTGCGCCACTCTCCGCCTATCAATTCCAAAATGCTTTCAATTCTCCCTTCAAATGCTTGCTCCAATAGCTCACCTTTATCCAACTCTCCGCTATCCAGGGCGTCATCAAAATCGCGCTTTAGGCTCAGCACCTCCGAAATCGATCCACCCAAAGATTTGCATCCTGGCATAGAGGATTATTTTTACTCGATTACTTCTTGATTATACACTTTTGCTGCAAAATGGTATAATGTGGTGACTTTTATTAAGGCCAAAATAATATGCGTATTTCCTATTCGGCCCTCGATACCTATCAAACTTGTCCCCTTAAATACAAGTTTCAAAATATCGATAAAATCCCGGTTCCCAAGTCCAAGGAGGCGGTTTTCGGCACGGTCGTCCATTCCACCATGAAATTTATCCACACCCCTGGCCTGCTTTCTCCCACCTTGGAACAGGCTTTGGACTATTTCTCCAAATCCTGGAATAGCGACGTTTTTGAATCGGAACTCGAGGAGCGCGCGGCTTTCTCCCAGGGCGTGCAGATGATTCAGGAATATTACAAACATAACGACCCATCCAAAACCAAGGTTGTCACCCTTGAATCAAGTTTTCAGATTCCTCTGGGTGAGCACGTGATTTCCGGCATTATTGACCGCATCGATAAAACTGAAGATGGCTATGAAATCATCGACTACAAAACGGCCAAGAAAATGCCTTCCCAAGAAAAAGTCGATAACGACATTCAGCTGTCAGTTTATCTCAAAGCTTTCTTGCATCGTTATCCCAAAGAGATTGATAACCTCCAGAATTTGAAAGTCAGCTTGTATTACCTGAAGCACGGGGTCAAACTCACCGCCACTCGCACTGCTGAGCAGTTGCAGCAAAGTGAACAGCTATTTTTGGATGTCATCAAATTGGTTGAAGGCAGTAATTTCGAACCCCGAATTTCACCGCTGTGTGATTGGTGCGGCTACCAAAAAATGTGTCCCATGTGGAAGCACAAGTTCAAAGAGTTGCGCAAGATCGACACCGCGGAAGTCGCGCAAATCATCGAAGACTATGTGGCCCTCAAAAAGCAGTTGGCCTCTGGCAAAACGCACATTAGCGAACTGCAAGAAAAAATCATGCAATACATGGACAGCGAGGGCGTCGAACAAGTGTTTGGCAAAAGTGGGGTTATTGCCCGCACGCTCAAGCGGACCTACAAATACGATGAGACTCAATTGCGTGCGATTCTGGAACCCATCGACAAGTGGGAGGCTGTTTTGAAAGTTGACGGCATCGCTCTCAGAACCATTCTGGGTGCCCTCCCAACTGAAACAAAAAAAGCCGTGGAACAAGCCAAGACTCTCGACAAAGAATCCAAGAGTTTATTATTGAAAAAATCCGCCACCGACTCAGCGGAGGAATAAGAAAAGAGCCGCTGGGGTTAGACTCGATGCACAGCACGGGGCTAGTGCAATCGAGGCCATAGGAACGGTTCCGTTCCCCAGCGGCAGCCCATAATGGTACAACTGCAACGCGTCCCAATTTCCAGGGGGCCAGATCCTGGAGCAGAGACCTCTCCCGCCTCGGTGAGTAAGGAGATTGAATCAATCTTACCGTTTATTTACTGACCATGTCAATCCAGCAGCTGAAAAAATGGATTCTCAAGTTTTTCTCCATTGATGACACGCCGCATCACATTGCTGGCGGAGCCGCCGTTGGCTTCTTCCTAGGCATCACTCCGGGCGAAGGCATCCTAGCCACCATTGTCACCACTTCGATTTTGAGATTTAATCGAACCGCAGGAATCGCCGGCGTGTTGGCCACCAACATGTGGATGACAGTGGTAACCCTCCCCTTGGCTGCTGCTGTTGGTGGAGCGCTATTTGGAGTGGATTCAAAAAGCCTGATTAATCAGTTTGACCAAAGCTACCAACTGGGCTGGCAGCATATTCTCTCCAAGGTCTTGCTCATGGATGTCGCTTTGCCTCTCCTGACCGGATTTGTCATTGTGGCCGGGATTATTTCTCTGGCCTTCTATTTTATTCTTCTCACTTTGTTAATCAGGCACAAGATTAAAGTCAACTAGCGTGGCTGCACACAAAAAAAGCGCCCTGATTTGCATCGGAGCGCCCTTTTCTGGTCTTGCGACCAATCCCCTATCTTCGGTTCAAAATATCAGCTTCCAATTTCTTTACCTCGTTCTCAGCGCGGTCGAACTCATCCCAGTTCCCCTGCGCCAAGCACACTTGCTGAAAGGCAATCATCGTTTCAAGCCTTTTGAGAATTTCGAGTTGTGACATATGGTTCACCCGCATTTAATAAATTAACTGTCTATTATACACCTCTAAAACCGTTTTGTCAAGGGCCACCATCTGTTTATGGCTCTATTGACACATTTTCGGTTATAGCCTAGACTGTTTTGATGGCTTTTGAGCCAGCAACCGCACCACTCCGAGGGAGGAATAGCACGTGGAAAGCACCTACAAGTACGTCAAAGTCTGGCGTAGACGCAACCCTGACAAGCGTAAAGCGCAGCGTCAGCGGTACTACGACCAAACCAAGGCCAACGGCAAGGGCAAGCACATGAAACACTGGAAAAAGGAGGAATTGCTGCTTGTCCTGAAGAAAAACGGCCAGAGCGATCAGGCACTGAGCAAGTTGCTCGGCCGCTCAGTTCAGTCCATCCAGGCTGCTCGCCTGAGATGGAAAAACCGCATCGGCGCCATCCAAGATCGGTAGGCGTTCACGCCACCAAAAAGAGGGACCCTCAATCGGGGGTCCCTCTCAAACTTGCTATTTACTATTTGCCTACACCAACCGGGTGAACTTTTCTCTTGGCGCTCCGCAGATTGGACACTTTTCGGGGGCTTCACCTTCAGCTGGATAACCGCACACACCGCACACAAAATACTCTTTCAATTCAATGTCCCCTTCAGTTGCCAGTGCCACTTCGGCTGCCTTGAATAACTGCTGATGCACCTGCTCAACCTTGAGCGCGCTACCCATCTTCATAGCTGCCCCTGCATTGTTCTCAGTGTTGGCTTGCTCAACAAACCCGGGATACATTTCATTAATTTCATAGGTCTCACCCTGAATTGCACCTTGGACATTTTCCAAGGAAGAGCCAATCTTTCCACCGATCAGCAAATAATTCAATGCATGCACCGTCTCGCCTTCAGCCGCTGCCCGAAAAAGCTTGGCTAGTCCTGGTTTGCCTTCTGCCTCGGCCTTTTTGGCAAAGGCCAGATATTTACGATTAGCTTGTGACTCGCCAGCAAAGGCGGTCATCAAATTTTCTTGCGTTGTACTCATAAGCCAATTTTTTTACTTTCGCATTTAATCATAAAAAACCAAAAAAGTTCTTTGTTGTCAAAAACAAGGGAACAATTTCAAAAATTCCCAAACGGTATGCCGATCTGACTAGGCCTTTTTTTCTTCGCCACCCACAAACAGCGAGAACAATTGATACACAGCCGCCGCGCCAATCAACACATAGACCACGCGTGCCACCACTGACGTACCAAAAAGCGCATACACCACATTGAGACGCAGCAATCCAACCAATCCCCAGTTGACTCCGCCCACAATGAGCAGCATTGCCACGATCCAGTTCATCGTACTCATTTTTTTCATGTTTTCACACCTCCTCTTCTAGGCGCTGGTTGCGCATCTCTATTATACGCCTATCATCACCGATCGCCAATTTGTCTAACGACCTCGATACACACGAACAAAATTGTCTGAGCGCTCATCAATGACTCGTTCCCACAGGGGCTCTTTTCCGTTGAACTGATTAAATTCACCCACATAGTTCCAGCGGGCCTGACCCCGACGAGTCAACACAAAATAAAACTCCTCGTCCTGTTCGGCCAAACGCTTAATTATCTTGCCGCGCACATCATTACTCATTTCCAAGCAGGGTGCCGTCACAAAGCTACACACTCCAGCATAATCCGAAATAACCTTCACTCCTGACAACCCAGTCTGATGATTGATAAATTGAGCCGCCTCATAGCCGCCATAGCCCCAGGCGTTAGTAATCACATAATTCTTTGGCAGAAAACTGCTCGAGTAGTTGAAATAGAAAGGCCTGACCTGCCAAAGACTGAATGCACTGATTGTCACTAGGCCCAAAAAGACAATTATTTGTGTTTTTTCTTGATCTGACCAGAGCCGCAGAATTGCTTGTATTCCGATTGCCGCCATGACAGCGGCCAGCGGATACAGAATAATGCCATAACGAATTGTCACCAGTAGCCCCTGCCAAGACACGGCCACATAATAAGCTAGAAAAAACAAGGACAACGCTATCACTGTAAAATTATTAGAATCTTTTTGTCCCC
This sequence comes from Patescibacteria group bacterium, assembly GCA_004297805.1. Classification (GTDB taxonomy): domain Bacteria; phylum Patescibacteriota; class Minisyncoccia; order Moranbacterales; family SCTJ01; genus SCTJ01. The sequence continues at coordinate 13,278 of SCTJ01000006.1, forward strand.
ACTTGCCCAGCGACCAGGCCCAAGTTCCTAGCAAAGACAACAGCACTACTGGGGTAAGCGAAAAGACTAACGGCCGCGATTGCAAAACGAATTGTTTGAGAAATGAAAGTGAGCCGAATAGGTCACTCTGACGCGAATCAAATGGCACTTCGTCCAAGTTCCACCAGTTCAGCTTCAAAACCCAATTGATCAAAACAAACAGGAACATCAGCAGCAGAATAGCTGGCACCCCCAGAAAAATAACTTTTTTTAGCCACTTTGTTTTTTCCACTAGCCAATTCAGTATTCGCGATTGCAGGAACTTAGCATCTAGCCAAACCAATAGATTGAGCGTCATCATTGGCCAGAAAATATACTGCATCCCCTTGGAACCCAACAAATCTTTGGTAAGATAAACTTTTTTGACAAACACGGCCGGCATTAGCAAGGAAAAAACGAACAGTCCGCCAGCCACAATCAAATAATAATTCTGGGCCAAACGCCTCACATCCTTGAATTGCAATTTTCCAGATTCACCAAAAACAAGCCACGCTAGTATGATTAGTAGGAAGAATGGAATCAAAATGGCCGCGATATATTTTGTCGCTAGCGCTAAACCAAAAAACAATCCCGTTAGCCACACAAATTTCCAGGCTGGATGCTTTAGCTGAACCAAGAACGTCAGCAGGGTTGATGCAACGAGAACCCAAGACAAAGAATCTGGGTTTACGATTTGAGAAATTCCCAGTAATACAGGCGAAAGCAAAATCAAGCTGCAAGCCATCAGGGCCGTCCATTTGCTACCCGTCAGTTTACCCAAAATCCAGAAAAAATAGAACGCAAACAAACCATTAAGCGCTAAGAGTGGCGCACGAAACAAAAAATTGATGCGCTCTGTTTGCGCGGGATCATGTTTCTGAAACAATCCATCCACATCCTGGACACGCTGCTGTTGACCGTCGCCTTCTGATAACAGACCCGTTCCGGAGATATAGGCTAGAGTAATCCCCGGCTTATCGTTAATGCGAGTGCCTTTCCAATTCCGATCCCCCATCGCCTGCCAATAATTGTGAAGCCTATCTTGATATATCCAGAAATGCTCATCAGCCGTCTCAAATTTTGTCAGATGATAAAATCCAAAGGCAAAATACAGCGCCAAAGGAACAAGGAGTAATAATACAAATTTATGCTTAAAAATAAGCTCGTTCAATCTCATACAGGTGTTCATCCCCTATTTGCCCGCCGGATAGGCTGGCAAATTATATTGATCCTTAACTTTATAGATCTCAATATAATTGCCCTCACGACCGCCAATCACCTTTCGCCAAACTGGCTTGGCATCTTCGTCCAGCATATAGTTTTTGATATCCCACCACTCGCTCTCGTAGAGGATTGAGCCGCGACGTGTTTTAACCAAATAGTCAGGCTTGGCTTCACCGCCACGTCGGAAAATCTTGAAATCCTGGCGCCCTTTCATACATCTACTTTTCAGGAATGGACAAACCCCATTATAATCAACCCAGATGGTCAACTTCTCCGCATCTGGCAATTCATTGATATATTGTGCAGCTTCATAACCGCCATAACCCCAAGCATCCGCAATCATTTTTTTCTGGTGCAATAGAAGATTTGTATAGTTAAAATAGAACGGACGAATAGCCAAAAGGCTTGTTACGCTAACTGCCAACAATATCACCGTCACCAGGGTCTTGGATATTTTCGACCAGCGCCCGGTGGAGACGATTTCAAAGAGTGTCACTCCGGCCAGCAGGGCAATGATCGGGTAGAGGGCAACTCCGTAGCGTGGTGTAATATATAATTCTTGGAAAACCACCGCTCCGAAATAAGTCACCAAAAATGCCACCAGCGCTAGCACTAAAAATGAATATTTGCCTTTTCCACGAATCGCCCGCCAGAGAGAAATCATCCACAAGCCCAACACCAAGGGGGTAAGAGAAAAAACAATCGGGAAAACCTCCAGGATGAATTTTTCATAAAATGCCATCTTTCCAAATTCACCGCCTTCGCCAGTATCAAATGGCAAAATTCTGACAGCTCGTAAAATTCCCTTATCCGCTACCCAGTTAATGATCACGAACCCGATGGTTAATAGCAAGATTGCAAAAACAATTTTCGGGACGTAGAGCCTGAGCTTGTCAGTTTTTTGGAAAACCCATCTCAATCCCCGCCCATTCGCCACCCAAACTCCAACCAAGAGAATTAGACTTAGACTAGCCACCGCGATCAGCGAGGCCAACGTACCTGGCAAATCTAGCACCGTGCGTTGAATTAAAGTTGGAGCTACGATTAGAGCTGGAAAGAGCAAGCCCAACAGGGCCGCCCCAAACAATACACTCAGCCAATATCCAAGAATTGATCGTATTACGATTCGTTTGTCCACCGAACTATTCTCATTAAACTGGCGCCACAGATAAAGCATCAATAGTAAAAACAAAAACGGCACCAAAATCATGGCCACATATTTCGTAAGTAGCGAGAATCCAAAGAAAAATCCCGCCAGCAACGCAAAGCGCAACTGATCAGTTTTCAAAAAGATTAACCAAGCCAGTATTGTAGCGGCCACAAATTCCCAGAAAAGTGCGTCAGGATTGATGATTTGCGAGATACCTAGCAGAATTGGCGAAAGAATGATAAAGATGGTTGACCACAAAGCAATCCACTCATTTCCTGTGATCTTTTTGATGAACCAAAAAAGTACTAGTGAGAACAAGCCATTGAAGACCAAGATTGGAACGCGATAAAGCCAATTGATACGCTGAGATCGCTCCAGATTGTAGACGCGATAGCCCGAGAACTCTTCGAATAAACCTTGTTTTTCGATTTTGTCTGCAAATGGAAGCGCGACTCCGGCCACGTAAGCCAAAGTAATACCGGGTTTGTCATTAATGAAGGTCATCCCCCATTTACGCTCCGAAATTCCTTTCCAATATTGATGGATTCGACCACCATATGGATCGCTGGTCCAATAATGCTCATCGGCCGTTTCAAACCGAGCCAGGTGATGGAAACCAAAGGCAAAATAAATCACCAGTGTCAGTAGTAGCAAGGCGCAAACCCTATGCTGCCCGAGAAGAGTTTTAATTTTAGTGACTAACGACATCGAATCAAAATTAATTGACCTGGTTTATTTCAAACACTTCTATCCAAAAAATTAATCACCCGCTTCATCTCCCGATCCGACCGCGCCCTGATCATCTCCATTGTCATCTTCAGAACTGTTGTCAGCTGCCGCTTTGGGCGCTACCTGCTTTTTATATTCATCGAGTTTAAAAATGCGGATATAATTTCGCGGACGATCATCGATGAAATATTCATAGACCGTTTCGGTATTTCCAGATTCCTTGAGCTTCTCATAAAGTTTCTTATTCTGAATCGAACCACGCCGCGTGGTAACCAAATAATCAATTTTTTCGCCCTTGATACGCTTGTTGATTTCGACAGCTTTACTACATTTGCCCACAAAGAATGAACAAAATCCAGAATAATCAGTCCAGACTGTCAATTCTTTGGCATTTGGCAATGAATTGAGATATTGCGCCGCCTCATAGCCGTGATATCCCCAAGCTCCAGCAAAGGTGTTTTTCTTGGGCAACAAATCATTCTGATAATTGAAATAATATGGCTGGATCAGCAAAATCGGCAAGACGCTCAGGCCGATGATACCAGCATAGGCTAGCAAGCGAAAGCGCTCCGATCGTTTTTCCCAGTGCAACATTTCATATAACCCAATCGCCGCCAAAACCATGAGTAATGGATAGAGCATGGCGCTATAACGAATATGTGCCAGTAATTGTTGTACAATCACTCCCAAATAGAACGACAAAATGAAGGCTGAAACCACAAAGGCAATCGATTCGTAACGATTTTTACGAAAGATAGAAATTCCCCAAAGGTATAGCACCGAAACTAACACTAGAGGCGTAAGCGAGAAAACCAGCGAACGAAATTCCAGCAAAACCTTGTCAAAGCGTCCCGCTCCCGTGAAAGGCGGAGTGCGACCCGCATCAAATGCCACGCCCTTAACACTAAACAAATTATCTGTCAGAGACCAGTTGATCAATACCATTAAAAAGATAATTAGCAGAGCTGCGAAGGCAATGCGTGGTACAAATTTTTTGATTCGTA
>SCTJ01000215.1 GCA_004297805.1 Patescibacteria group bacterium
ACTCGTGACCTTTGGTACTTAAATGCTCGCCATTTTCATCAAACAATTCAGTTGGAAACGGCCCATTGCCGACTCTGGTGGAATAGGCTTTGGTAATCCCTAAGACATAGTCCAGATTCAACGGCCCTACACCAGTACCAGTCGCAGCCCCACCCGCAGTCGTACTGGAAGAGGTGACATAAGGGTAAGTACCGTGATCTATATCCAGTAACGCACCTTGTGCCCCTTCAAACAGAATGTTTTTGCCGTTCTGCTGATAATCATGCAATTCTTCGCCAACATCAGTGAGCATGGGGATAATCTGCTGCGCCAACTGCAAAGTATTATCCAACATTTGCTGGTAATCCACCGCTTCAGTTTGGTAATAATTAACTAACATAAAGTTGTGAAAATCCACCATTTCCTTAAGTTTTTCTGCAAACACCAGAGGATCCAGTAAATCTCCGGCCCGTAGTGCGCGACGTGCTACTTTGTCCTCATAAGCAGGGCCTATGCCACGTCCTGTAGTGCCTATAGCCTTGTCACCCCTGGCTTTTTCCCGTGCCTGATCTATAGCGATATGAATGGGTAAAATTAAAGTGCACGCTTCACTGATTTTTAACCGTGTTCTAACCGGAATTCCTAATTTTTCCAAAACTTCCATTTCTTCCAGCAAGGCTTCCAGTGACAACACCACGCCATTGCCTATCATACATTGGACGTTGTCTCTTAAGATACCGGAGGGAATCAGGTGCAAAACCGTTTTTATTCCATCTAAAACCAAAGTATGTCCGGCATTGTGCCCGCCTTGAAAACGCACAACCGCATGGGCTTGTTCGGTTAGCAAATCCACTAATTTGCCTTTACCTTCGTCACCCCATTGTGTACCGATGATTACAACACTTTTTCCCATCATTATTCCAATTAAATTAAAGGCAAAATCTGCCAGTTTTGATTATGTTTTTCTAATACTGCACTGCATTTTAACTCGAAAGCTCCACCTGACTGACCAGGCAATTGCTGGATTACCACCGAGCCTTGTGCTCTTAAGTCCCTGATTTTTTCAACTAAATCACAATCATCGCCACAGGGGGCAAAAATAACAGTGCTGGACTCGGCCTGGTAATCAGCTTTACTTAACAAAGCCAGGAATTTTAAATCCGCACTGAATCCTGTCGCCGGACGTGCTCGGCCGAATGTTTTGCCAATATTGTCATAACGACCGCCGCGTGCAATTTCG
>SCTJ01000079.1 GCA_004297805.1 Patescibacteria group bacterium
TTTCACTGCCCGTCCGCCGATCCCAAAGATACAATTTGAAATCACCCGGTCCCACAAACACAAAGCAATCGGATTGTCGCTCGTGTTCATGCGGGCCGCGCACCACCCCCGATTGAGTCACACTCACATAACCCATGGCTGGTTGATATCCGCCTTCGTCGACTCTGTAAATTTCCGTTAACCAGCCTCGGTCATCTTCAAATTTGTCTAATTTTTTTACTATTATGCCTTTAATCATAGATTCACGAGAATTTAAATAATTGTACGTCCATCTTAGCATGCCGGAGTGTCGCCTTCAAGGATATGAAGAACGCCAGCCCCCGTCCGGTTTCGGATGGTTGAGGGCTGGCGTTCAGGTACAGCGTTGTGTTGTTGTGTTGGGGTACTCGTCACAGGTTTGTGGGCAACCGAATCGACACGGCGAACGGTCCTAGTTGGACAGTTCAGGTCTTGGCTGCGGCAGTTATTCCTGCTCAAGCAGATGTGTGCGCTGTGTATTCTGCGCCCGGCTTCTTCGGAACGTTTTGGAACAGGTCACAACCTTGCCAGCGGGGGTCATGTGGGAGCCTCTTAGGCATACCCGACCATCCAGCGCTTGACGCCCCCGAGTGGGAGACTTAGTTGTGAATCTTGAAACGAACCGCTACTGATCGCCGTCGATGTGGTAATGCTGTCCGGAACCGGTTCCGATGCGCATCCAGCTACCCCTCCTTTGGGTGTTCGACGGACTCCATAGCCAGTACCGCTCCCTCATTGCAAGGGAGCACCCCATCCGGATTTCCTATCCCTCACCGCGAGGGACCCTGGTCCGGAAACCAGTCAATCTTGTGAAATATAAATTGATTCTACGCCTGGATTAAAATCCGTCAAGCCGCATTCTTGTCGATATAACCAAAATCGTTGAATGAAAATGGGAAGAGGAGCAGGGATGATCACTCGCGTTTGTTGCCGGACCCGGTTGGGTTGTGGGCAACGCGAATGAGCATATGCTCCTCTTGTCGGTCTTCACCCCCACCGCTGTGAGGGTTTTGTTTCATACTGCCGGGAAAGCCTGCTGGTCCTAGCCCCCGAAGATGGGGGCTTCACAGCACGGGTCTATCCCGTAGTTCTCCGGGGTTATCCAACCCCGGTCCTGCCGTCGCCCGAGGCCTTGGGGCTAGAGCAGGTCCTACACCGCGCCGGTGATCCCGAGGCTGCCGCCGATCTTGTGGGCCGCCGCGTCGCCGTCCTTGAGGGCCATCGCGTCGCTCTTCTCGCCGCTCTTCTCGTCGATCACGTCCATGAGGGTGAACTTGCGCGCGTCGGTGTGGGCCGTCAGCTTCATCGCGTGTTTCCTCCCTGAGGTTCTGCGTGGGTTGACCTGCATCGGTACGGTGGGATCGCCTCCTCAACTTCCTGCTTGATTGTGAGCGTCCTCCTTTACGCTCTCCAGGACATTTTGGAAACGTTGGATTTACTTTACTGATTCTTCGTCAGCCTGTCAATATACTACTGAGACCTCGCGCTACCCGGCCAGCACTTCGTCGGCCTGCACGAGCCGGTCCATCTTGAGCGCATTGCATCCCGAGGTCACACACACCTCGGAAACGTCGTTGAGCTCCTTGCCGCGCGGATCGTTGGTCATGACCCCGCCCTCGCAGACGAACGCCCGGACACAACTCACCTCGATCGTCCCCTTCACGATCAGTTTCTTCATGACTATTGTGCCTCCTTTCGTCAGTCGACTATTGATTGCCTCCGGGTAACTCGATGTCTTTATTCAATACTACATCAAAATCTTGCTGGCTTCCACTTGGAGCGACCACCTGCACTTTCACCGGAACGTCTGCTGTGCCGGGTTGCTTTTGAATCTTTAAACTATATTTATCACTCGAAAAATGATCCGGCAAGGCATACTCGAGTTCAATCGTTTTGGTTTCCCCCAGCTTCACTGGCACCAAGAAGGCAAAATATTTCTTGCCCAACTCATTGCCATAACGCGCCTCGCCCGCATTTTGCGAATTGATGAGCCAACTGCCATCGGGCACGTAGACGCGCACATAGGTCAGATAGTCCTTGGTCATCCAATCACGCTGCATGGCCGTGTGGGTGTAGGTGATTTTCAAATGCGCTACCGGTTTAGCCTGTGATAAATCGACTGAATAGTTCAACGAGCGTCGCATATAGTAATCGCTTTTGTAGGCCCCGAGATTCGCATCCACTACCATCAAATAATCACCCCGCCACGCTTGATCTACTGTGCCCGCCCAGCCAGCCGCTGCCACGGACTGCTGCAAGACTGGATCATGAAAATAAAGCTGAATGTCTTTGCGATTCAGATCTTCCGCCAAAATCTTGGCTAGCTCAATTTTGCCCGAGACATCCAACTGATAAATCTTGGCAATAATCGCCTGAGCCAAGGGACTCATGACTGACTTACGATCTCCCTTAGGAATGCCCTGATCGTCATAGCCCTTTTCCACTTGATATTCCAGCGCTAAAATGGCATTCTCGCTACCGTATTCGCCGGGATAGCCTTCAATCTGCACCGGGCCAGTCGCTTTCAAAAAAGAGGTCAATACATTGGCATTCACCGCCACCACGCCATCAAATTGCTCCTCACCCTTGCCCAGGTAGTAAAAATATTCCGCTTGCTTGGCATTTTCCACGAAATCCGGAGAATAATTTGAATCGCGTAGCTTGAGCGAAGGAATGTGCAGCGTTTCCGCCATGGGGTAGGGTGGCGGAACCACATCTGGCACGCGCCCATCAAAATTGGACAGATCATGAATTTGGAGAGCAGTCACTTTGCCACTTTTAATCTTCACAATGCCAAAGGAGCCGATGTAACCGCCGCCTGGTCGCAACTCCATGTTGTTCTGAAACAGAATTAGAAAAGTTTGTTCGCGACCATCAGATTGCAAAAAATGATCTGCCAGGGAAGCCAGGGTTTTAAGCTCCTGTTTGGCGTCACTGGCAATTGGCAAAAAACGCACCACCGAGCCAACTGACTGAATGCCACGACTTTTGACTTGCCAAAAGAAAAACCAGCCGACCAAAAACAAGGTGGCCGCCACCCAGAAAATTATCCAAAATTTTAGCGAGTATTTTTTGATCATACTTCCGCAATCCGTAAATTAAAATTCGCCCCGCATCAAAGCATTCAGTCGCCGTCGATATTCCTCTTCACTCGGTTCGCGGTTAGGATCGGAAATTGACTCAGTCACAATCGGCAAAGCCCCACTTAGTGGCTCTTCCTCTTTAACAGCCACTGCTTCAATTGCCGGGACGGACGATTCATAGTCGTCTGCGATCGGCAGATTTTCAGGAGCCGCGCCTGTTTTGCGTGGCCGTGCCAGATCCCTAGACCTAGCTGGCTGTTCACGCCGAATAGGATAATCTGTTTCTTCTAGGCGCACCCCGAACGGCCGAGAAAAGTTCTGTAGCTGTGCTGCCGCCGGAAGTTGAAAGCGACTATCTGGTTGCATTTTTTCAAAAACGGCAACCACGATATAGTTAATCAGCACCGACAGCACATACCCCAGTAACAAACTGACTAACAGTGGCCAATACCAACGAACGACCACGACACTGGCAGTCGGACCTTCAATAATCCGCAGGTCAATGTCTGTGCGAATATTATAGTAGTGACTGGCCTCGCTGATCAGGGCGAAGGCAGTCTTGCGACTTGCTTCCAAAGCTTCGCTCTGAGTGGCCCGATCTACGCTCAACACCAAAATAGTACTGTGATCACTCCGCGAAATATGAAATATTTTGTTCCAATTAGCTTTGCGTGCATCCGGTGATTTTCCAGCAAAAAGATCACGCCACTCGGGATTATCTGCCACCAGCCGATCATAGAATGACAGCCGATGCGATATATCCATCAAGTTTTCCAACATCTCATCAGATTGAGCTGCCATTGCCTCGCTCTTTGGCACAATCAAGATCGAAACTGACCCGCGATAAACCCGAAAGCTATCGATCAGCACTAAGAAAATAGTCGCCGCCAAAATGATAGCGACGATCACGACATAGGGACCAGAAAAATTGTATGACTCTCTCCTTTGACGCGTGTCCATAATTATTTCTTTCGACGTTTGACTTCAATCGTCGACTGATAAACTTCCATAATTTGTTTGACAATGGTATCCCAGCCATATTTCTCCTGGGCAGCGCGTTTGGCTGCTTGACCCAATCGCTCAGTTTCATCCGGCTGATTAATGACACTGGCCAATTTCTGCTCCAGATCAGCCACATCCTTGGATTTAAAAATAATCCCACTTTCTTTGACAACCTGAGCATTCTCGGGAATATCACTCACAATCGGCGCCAGACCATAGGCCATGGCTTCTAGGAGCGCCAGCGAAAGACCTTCAGATTCAGATGGTTGCACAAAACAATAAGCATGCGAGAAAAGCTGTTGGAGTGTTCCGTTGTTTTGGGTGCCTGTGAACACAATGTTTCTCCGTCCTCCGGCCAATCTCTTCAATTCATCCACATAGTCATCCGTGTGAAATCCATCACCCACAATAACCAATTTGAAGCCATTCGGAATCTTACTGCGATCTTCAAGATGCTTGAAAGCTTCAATCAAATAACGAATCCCCTTGTGACGAATGAGTCGCCCCACCGAAAGAATATATTTTTTCTCCTTTAATTCCCAGCGACCCAGGGCCTGGGTTTTGGAAGTCAGCTCCACATCAGCACCATTGGGGATACACACTGCTTCACACTGATAAGCCACTCGTGCATAATCCTTCAAAATCTGACTCACCACAATCGTGCGATCAGTCTGAGTGCAAGTCATGCGCTCTCCGAAACGCAGATAGGCCTGAGCCAGCCAACCCCACTTTTGATGGAAGTAATCCTGACACTGAAAGGTTGCGATAACGGCTGTTCGCGATTTGAACAATTTCAAAATCCAAGCCAATGAAGTTGGTCCGATAGCTTGATAGTGCACCACGTCGTAACGAGAAAAAAGAGCGTGCATGGTGGCCAAGAATGTGTGAGAGATAGCGTCTAGGTTCTTGGTAGGGATGCTGGGCAAGTGAACCAATCGCACACCCTTAAACTCACGCAATTTTCGATCGGTATAGTTATTGCGAACATATACAGTGACTTCGTGGCCCATCGCCACTAGACGCGTCGAAACTTCCTCGACATATCTTTCGACGCCGCCGGCCACTGTCGGTATTCCTTTTTGACCAATAAACGCAATGCGCATAAATTTTGTGATTTCTGACTGAAAATGATTTTGGCGAGTGCCCTGAAAAGTGTTCCAGGACACTTGGCCAACGCCACTTAGTTGACGTTGATAATCGGCGAAAGATTGCCGAAGCTATTATCCCAATATGTTACGTTCGATTGAACCGTAAAATTGTTCCAGCGACTGTTGGCCACATTGGCCCGTTCCACCCGAGCAATTCCATAGCGGTTGTTGCCGTGAACTTTTGAATTCTTGATATCAATGCGTCCGGCAGCTCCATAGGCACTAATTTGAATTCCTTCACGCTTATTGTCGCCGAAGGAATTGCCGCTAGTCAAAATGTTTGAATAATCCAGTACGGCCACAAATCCACTGCCACCGTTGCTCTTGACTTCATTATCACCCAGCCAGGCACTCACCCCACTGGCCAGAATGATGCCATCCTTGTGATTGCTGCGAATATCACTCTCGGTAACCACCACCCGATGCGGATCAGAATAAATTCCAGCCTTGCCATTGTCGCGAACGATAACATGATCAATGGTGACCGCATGATCGTCGTCGATCTTCTTGTGTGAGCGAATGCGAATACCATCGCGATCGTTATCTTCAATGGTACATTTGGTGATTGAAACCTTGGCGTCGCGCTCAACCTCAATCCCATTGTTTCCACCCGTGACCTTCACCCCATTCAGTTTGGAGCCGTCTTCCATAGAAACAACCGTCGAGTCATCATCATGAGCCTTGATGGTGACCTTGTCCCTGCCGCTTCCATAAAGCTTCACGTCTTCCTTGAGAATGATGTTTTCCTTGTAGGTTCCAGAAGACACATGCACCTCATCACCGCCATGCGCCTTTTTCAGCGCTTGACCAATGGTTTTGTAGGGATGACTCGAAGATCCATCTTCACTGCCGGAAGCACTGTCGTCGACGTAAATATTTTTGCCGTGCTTGGCAAAAGTCAGCACTGGCAAGGCAATAATCGCCACGAGCAACAGGCTGCCGATAATCTCCTTGACCAGTTTTTGGCCCAAATAGGCCTTGATAGTACTCATATAAATCACACTTAATACTAATTAAATTGACCACATATAGTAGCAAGAAAGTGGTTTCTTGTCAACCCCGTTACAACCCCTAATTTTAGATACTATATTCCCAAGTCCTTTTGCCCGGCAATGCTGCAACATCCCCAAATACGACTGCACCGATTGATGAAAGGATTCTTCACTGATTCGTCCTTCGTTCAGATTGATTCTGCCCGCCGCGATTTTTTTGAACATCCGCCGTTTGGTTTTGGTGCGCAGTATCGCATGAGTTGGAAAAATGACATAGCCCAAAAAATCAATACCACGATGGAACTTTTTGATGGTTACTTTACGCGGATGGAGGCTGAGCTTCAAATAAGTGCGCAAAAAATCATCTAGCAGCGGGATCATATTTTCTAGCTCAATTCTGTTATAACTAACAATAGCAAAATCATCCGCGTAGCGGACATAGTGCTTGATTCTCAGTGTGCGCTTCACGAATTGGTCTAGTTCATTGAGATAGACATTGGCTAATAGTTGACTCGTCAGATTGCCAAGCGGAATACCAATTCCTCTCCCCCTGCCCGAGGGGGAGATTGAGAGGGGGTGGGAGGGAGAGACAAAACTACAAATAATTTTCTCAATTAGCTGCCTCGTTTTTCCATCCTTTATCCTTTTGGAGATAATGTCTATTAAGATGGCATGATCCACCGAATCGAAAAACTTGCGAATATCGCATTGCAGCACCCACACGGTGCGGGTGCGATTGCGGGATAATTTCCAAGCAAATTGATGGAACCTCTGAATGGCGCGGTGCGTGCCTTTGTCTTGGCGACTGGAATACGAATCAAAAATGAAAGTCCGTTCGAAAATGGGTTCAATTACTCGCGTAATGGCATGGTGGAGTAGGCGGTCTCGGACACTGGCCTTGTGGATGCGTCTGGGTTTTGGGTCACACACCGAAAATGCGGTATACTGGGAATGTTGGTACTGATTGCCGACTAAATCGGCATGCAATTCGAAAACTTTTTTTTCCAGATTGAGCGCAAATTCCTGCACATCTCGTTTCTTTTCTTTACCCTTTTTGAACTCCCGCCAAGCGGCAAACAGGTTTTCCAAGGAAATAATTTCATCAAAAATTTTGACATTTGAATTTTTAATTTTGAATTTACTACTATGACCCCCCCCCCGGCTTTTCCGAACCTGTCATTTTTCATAAGCTTTCTGTTTTGTATCTCGCGACCCACCGGCGCGTGATTGGTTTTTCCAAGCCGTCACGCCATTCGCTGGGCGTACGCCTGGAAAATACTCTCTTGGAAATTATTGAACTTGGTTATCTCGCTCTTGGGAAACAGGGAACATCGCGGTTAATGATAATTAGCAAGCTAGACATTAAATTGCGTATCTTTTTCACGCATCTGCGCCTGGCTCACCAAACACGCTGCTTGAACGATGCCGGATACGCCGAACTTTCTCAGCACTCAGTTGAACTTGGAAAAATGATTGGCCATTGGATCAAGGCAACGAAAACCGCGCTGAATGCGCGGTGACGTCTGTTTCTTCAAGAGAATACCACCCCGTTGTTCGACCACTCATTGTCAGGCTGATTCCTGTTCACGTTCGCTCCAGTCGCATTCGCGTTGCCGAAGTTGAGCAGATTGCCATCGGAAGAGGTGCTGTATTTGCCTGATGCCATCCGAAGCTGCACTGGAACGGACGCGGACCAAACCGCATCAGTACCGATTGGTGGGGACACATTATGTGCGCGCTCCTTTCCCCCTGGTCATTTTCCCGCGCCAGCACCAGACAAGCAGAAACATTTGGGAGCGTGACGCTTGCGCCACGCTGCATTACCAACTTCATTATATCACAGAAATAACGCGAAACTCTTTGTCCCTGACCGGGACAAAGAGAATTGCCAAAAACTCAAAAATTCAAAAATCAAAGATTCAACTGCAAGAGAATACCACCCCGTTGCCCGACCACTCATTGCCAGGCTGATTCCCGCGCACGCGCGCTCCAGTCGCATTCGCGTCGCCGAAGCGGAGCAGAGCGCCACCGGAAGAGGTGCGGCTTGACCAAGAATAATTGCCATCGGTGAAGAGTTGCTGCCCTTTTTTGTGGGCTACTAAATAGCGAAAGATGGTGTTTTGGACCGGTTCGCGCAGGAGTCGGGAAACTTGGAGAGTGGAAAGAATTTGGGAGGCTTTGATGTAGTCACCTTGCTTGATTAGTTTGGCGATTTCGGGTTTTCTTTTTTTGAATTCAGTTTCAGCGGTTTGATACTCAACTGGGAGACTTCCGGCAAAAACGTTTTGCTTGGCATATTGGATGAGGAGTTCTGTTTGTTTTAGATAGTCCTTGCCAGTGGAATCTGGCAGGATATTGGGTGAGACGAATTGCCAACCCGCTTTGGGAGTTTGTTGAATAACCTGAGTTTCATTTTTGAACCAGGCCTCGGTTTTGAGATTACCTTGGTCATCGAATTGATCTTTGTATAATAAATATTTGGCGGGATTTCCTTGTTGGTCACGTTCGATGACATTGCTACCAATCTGCGCTATGGCCAGTTTAGCCATGGTTTCAATGGTAAGTGGGGTGCCGTCGGGAGCATGGGAGAGATTCAAGACCAGCATGTGGCCCAGTCTTTGGTGGAGTTCCAACTCCTCTTTCTTGAATGGAATGGGCGGGATGTCCTGGGGTTTGATCTGGAAACCAAAAGCTCGTTCTAGGTCTTGGGGGCCAAGGAATCTTTCTGGTCCCATGATCCTTTCAGCTTGTTCGGGAGAGACGTGGAATTGTTCGCGGAGACTAGATATTCTAATTTCCAGCTCTCTTTGCAGGCTTTCGGCTTGGTTCAAATGGCCGAGGCTAGTTTCGGTATCTTGAGTCTTTTCGCCCTGGACTAGCAGCGTGTCAAAATCAGCCTTGAGCTTTTGGATTTCAGAAAGATTGTCGGCTATTTGGTGGCAGTTGGATTGCATATGTTTATATTGTACCAGATTTAGTACGCCCAGCAAAACCAACCACACACAGCCACAATCCGACGCACAACATTCCAACATTCTCAAGAATGTTGGAATGTTTATATCACGCGCTATTGGTAAATGTATATACACATGTATATACACGTGTATATACATTAGTATAGCATTGGTACGTACCTATCCTTTTCGATAACAACCCTTGCAATAGTCTGGCACATTGCCCCGCAAAGTGCGCTGACGCAAGTCCTGATAAGCTTGGCCCTGCCAGATATTCTTGAATTTGGTGGAAAGCATATTTCCCAAATTCGCCACCTGTGGATCAGCCACAATGCAACAAGGCGAGACATCGCCTTCAGTGGTGACATAAAGTGCGCGCCATGGCCATTGGCAACGTGCTCCCGCGGTCGGCTTCATGCTCCCTACGCCTGACACAAAGAATAATCGTACTCCCAACTTTTTCGCTTCAATCTTGGCCTGCGCTATTGCTTCAGTAACGTGCTCATTATTTTTTGCTTTCATCCCAGCAATCGTGGCCTTCCAATTCTCCTTGCCGCGATCAGAAACGCTAGTATTCACAATCACCTCATCCACTCCAATCCGCTTGGCAAATTCCAGCATCGGAATGAGCTGATCAGTATTGTCATTGAAAAGTAGCATCCAAATCCCAATCTCCAGATCACTTTTTTGCTGATTGCGCTCCTTGACCAACTGTTCCAGATTGCGTTTGACGATGGCCAATTCCCCACCCGGACGATAATGTCGATATTGTTCGGAGTTTTGCGTATCAATCGAAAAATAAATCCGATCCAAACCACTGGCCACTGCTGCTTGAATTTTGGCGGCACTCAACAAGTTGCCATTAGTCACTGTCGTCACCGCAATTTCCTTGGATTTGGCATAGCGCACCATCTGGAAAAAATCAGCGGCCAAAGTTGGCTCCCCCATGCCTTGCAAATTCAATTTCAAAACTGTCGGCAGTTGGTCAATAATTTTTTTGAAGGTAATCAAGTCCATGGTCAAGCTCTTTCGACGCTCAGCCAATTCCCGCCGATGGCACATCACACAACTCAAATTGCAAGCAATGGTCGGCTCGATATCTACACTGACCGGACCAGCCCAGACTTTGGCGCCTAGCGGCAATAGGAATGACAAAGCCGCGTTCAAAACCCGGCTTGGGTGACGCCAGTTATTTTTCAGTATTTTTTGGATGAGTTTAGTTCGCCTGTCCATTTTTTGCTTCCTCAAAAACATTAAGCAACTCTTTCAAATACTTTTCGCTTCCGTATTTTTCTTTGGCAGCCGCTTGAATAGCCTGCTCATCAAATGGAAGCTCTCGGTTAAATATTTTTTCGATCACTTTTTTCATCTCCGTCGTGTCCTGGCAAATCCAACCATTCACTCCATTTTCAACCAATTCTGAATAGGCCCCACTGGCTAGGGCCACAAAAGGCTTGCCCTCGGCCAAAGCTTCCATCCCAATCAAGCCAAACGTTTCCGGCAGACGCGAAGCGGAAACTACCAACGCACTCTTGCGAATGTAGCGCCGCACTTCCCCTGGGGAAAGATGACCCAAATGCACCACGTTGTCGCGTCGGGGAATCTTATAACCGTCCTGGGTGCTCCCCGCCAAATACAATTGGCCTCCCTTCAGGTCGCGGAACATCGCAACCAACTGATCGATCCCCTTGCCCGGAATTAGTCGGCCGAAATAGAAGGCATAGGGGATATTCCCCACTTCCTCACCCTGACGATCAAACGGGATTTCTCGAATAAAATGCGGCCGAACTGAAATTTTGGACTCAGTAATACCCGCTTTCACCAAGATGCGCTGCAAAAAATAGCTTGGCACAACAAAACGATCAACTAAGCGGTCGATTCGTTGCGGAGAATAAATGTATTTTTTGACTACCAACAGGAGCCGCTGCAAAAATGAGTATTTTTTCACCATCAGAAATTTCCAGTACTGGGATCCGATCTGTTCATCATAAACTTCGCGATCCGGAGAAACCAGCTCATAGTCATGCACCGTCATCACAATTGGAATTTTTCTTTGCTTGATAACGCTCAGAATTCCAAAGGAGAGATGGTGATAAATATTGTGCAGGTGAACGATCTCGGGATGAAAATCATCTAGCAACTCAGCTAGCTTCCGCTTGGCCTCAAAAGAATGAAAAATCCGACCAGTGCCTTTGAGTCGTTGCCAGAAAGAATACTGACGAGAATAGCCAACCGTGGAAACAAAATATTTCTCCCACCCGCTCGACAAATTGTGGCGATGACGCATGGAAAAAACTGCCACTTCATGCCCATTGGCTTGCAGTAGATCGATCAGGTCTTGAAAGTGGGTTTCGGCCCCCCCACCTCCCACCAGAAAATTGAATTTATTGATTTCGAGTATTTTCATATGGTTTCGCTTGTTCCGACAATTTTCCTTGTGCCCGAATCAATCCCAGGATGATCCAAAAAAATATTCCCAACAGATTGGCCTCCAAGTACGGTTGAAACAGAAAGGCCACGCCATAGTAAATCAGAGCGCCCAGGAGTGCGAACGAAACCCAGTCGCGTCGCGCTTGTTTCCAGGCCATTTGCGCAAACGTCCAACCCAACCAACCGAACAAACCAAGGCCAGCCAATCCCATTTGGACAAAAATGACTAACGGAGAGTTGTGAACATTCCGCACCTCCACAAGATCCCAATACCGCCCGATTTCAATAAAAACAGCTTGTCCGAAACCAATGCCCAATACCGGGCTCTTCGAATATTCCCTAAGCGCCTCTTTCCATACCGTTGCTCGCCACAGGAAGCTTTCGTCTTCACTGTTTCCCGTTAGCGACGACGCGCGCTGTTCCACCGCGCTTGTCACGCCAGACACCGCCTCGTGAATAGCTGAGCGGGGTAGCATCAGCGAAAAGTAGAAAATTGTCATCGCAATTCCGATTATCACAACCACATAGGCCGCAATTAGCTTGCCCGTTTTTTGACGTTGCTCCCGCGTGGCCAGGGCAAGCAAAAATACCAACGCCACGGCCAGGGCAATCCACAGGTGACGCATGAGCGATCCAATCACTCCCACTGCCCAAATCGCCGAAAGAATCAAAAACCAAGTTTTGTTTTTCCACTCACCCCCGAGGTAGGCCGCCAGCGATCCAATTAGCGCTAAACCCAAATAGAAAGCGTGACTAAAAGCCAAGATGCGCACGCCTTCGGTCGAGAGCGGAGTAAATTCCGTCCAAAGCCCTCCCCCATTGATAATACCGTACGAGATAAAAGCGATGATCGCCACGGCTCCAGCCATGACAAATTGCAAAGTTTTCTTGATTTTCTCTTGCGAGTTGGCCAGCAGCCAAACCAAAAAATAAACCAATGGATAGAAGGCATAGTTTTTGGCACTACTGAAGGACACCGCCATGTCTCCACCCAAGACCCCGACGCTCAGAAAAAAATAAGCAATGGCTAGGACCGCAAATCCGATTACTAGCCAATCAGGCTTCTTGAATTGCCATTTAATTTTCCCATTCAACATTTGAAAAATCGTCCCCAAAATCACGGCCCCCAAAATCAAATCAATCGGATAGAGTTTCCATTCGTTCCTTCCCCAAAAAATGGATTGCAAAGTGAAAAAGCGTTCAAAAACGACTGTTAAAAATATCACGGCCCAAACTCCGGACAGCGGATAGAAAAAAGCGATCCCGGCTGCCATCAGCATCGTCGCCAGATAGACTGGCAAGCTGAATCCCAAGAATAAATTAGACACCACAAAAATCGCAGCGAAGACAATGATGAAAATCGCGCTAATCACCTCTTTTTTGCCTTGTTTTTGGCTAATTTCGAACATAAACCATTCAATTACTGGAAACGTTCTATTATAGCACAATTCCATAAATAAATCAAGCCCCGGGTGCATGCTGCACGCGCGGGGCTTGAGCTACCTTGCGGTAGACTTTGTACGTTGTACTGTTGGGCACTTGCCTTCGGTCCTCCGCCGAAGGGGTTACCCAGGAACTACTGCTTGACGATGAGCACGCAGTCCTCGCGCTTCGCTTGGGGGTTGTAGGAGCACTTGGCACCGACCCCGGGACCGAACCAGTCGGGCGGGTCGGTTTCCATCGCCTTCTCGATGAAGGAGTAGCGCTCGATCCCCTTCTCGTCGCTGAAGGTGATCTGGAACCGCGGGCTGTCGCGCAGGTTGATCGTGATGGACGACTTGCCGTTGTAGACCTCCACGGTGGACCAGTTGTAGTGGTGGATCGCGACCAGATTGATCGGCCCGCTCACCGAGATGGTGGCTTTGCCGTCATCGTAGACGACCGCCGAGACCAGCGTCCCCTTGGGGGGCACCTGGGCCGGGTACTTCGGCTCGGCCATGGCCGTCCCGACGAGGGACAGCACGATGGCGAAGGTGAAGCACAGCGCGATGACCTTCTGCGCCGCGATGCGGAACAACCCGCGGGCGACGGCACGGAACATCCTGATGGTCTTCATGGTGTCCTCCTCCTGTTTCTGTTGTCGCTGCGGCTATTGCACGACGAACGTGCAGCCGCAGCAGGTATCCGTACTGCAATCGAACCCGATCCCCTGGCCGACGAAGTCGACGAGGTCAGGCGCCATGTCGGGTGTGATCAACGCCCAGTGCTTGTGCCCTTTCGAACACTTGAACTGGAAGTTGAGTCTCATCCCGAGCCAACCCTGAAAACAGGTCATGTTCGGGGGACGTTCGATGTGACCGCCCTCCGGATCCTTCTTCCCGGTGATCGGATCGATGGCCGGGATGTAGATCTCCACGTTGACGGGCGCGATCCCGTCGATGTGGACCATGAACCGCTCGTCCCTCCAGATCCGCACCCCCTTGGGTAGGAGCTGGGGACCATCTCCCTCACCGCAGAGCGGCGGAAGCAGGATTTCCCCGTTCACCAGCCGTGGGGATTCCATGAGACGGGGGTTGGGCTTACCGTCCTTACAGTCCCCGCCTTCCGCGCACGGATTCGACGCGCTCATCGCAGGCTTGAGAGCCGGGGCGGGAGCAGGCGGGGTTGCGGACTCTTCGGCCGCACCCATCTGGGACGGCGGCGCGATGTCCGGTATGGTCGCGATGACCTCACCGGTGCTGCCGTTCACCATCTGATGCTCGCCGGTGGCCGCTCCTCCTGGGGCAGGCGTACCGGGCTTTGCTTCGGAATCGGGCTTCGGTCCAGGACCGGGCTTGTGACCCGACCCTCTGTGCTTGCGCTCGCCGGTGCCCTTCTGGTCGCGGCACTTGGCCAACTCGGCCTTGAGATCCGTGACCTCCTTCTGGCAGTTGACGAGCAGCGCACCTGGCTCACCACAGCGCGTGAGCGCCGCAATGAGATTGGTGACGTTGCCCTGACAGCTCGCGAAGGCCGGCTTCATCACCTCGAGCTCGCCCTTGAGCTTGTCGAGCTCGCCCTGGTTGACCTTGGCAGGTCCACCCTGGTTGTCGACGAACCGCATGTGGAAATGGTTGCTCCCCAACCAGATGCCACCGATGATGGCCAGGATGACGAGCAGGGTCACGATGACCCCAGTCTTCCACCCACCATCCCTGTCTCCATTGCTCATGACGATCCTCCCTTCTTGCTTCGGTGAAGCGGCTCACTGGAATCTTGCGATCCAGCGAGCCGCTCGTTATTGTTCTGTGTTGCCGGCGTTAGAACTCAACTCCGACGAACACTCCCTTGACCATGAGGTCGCTCTTGCTGTGCCCCTTGTAGTTGTCGGGCAAGTTCAGCGGATAGCTGACCCAGCCTCCCGCCCGCACCGTCTCGGAGAGACGGATCTCTGCCCGGCCCAGGACGCCCGTGAGGTCGTCCCAGCCCTGATAGAAGAGCTGCCCACCGAACCGCGTCTGCCAGTTGTTGGCCAGACGATACTGCCCGTACAGGTCGAGGCTCGCCTGGGTGCGACTGTCCGTCTTGTCGTCCTTCCAGGTCGAGTCGAGCTTGGACCAAACTGCGGTCCAGGCATCCACCTGAACTCCGACCAGCCAGTCCTTGGAGAGCCGCTGGGCGTAGTCGGTCCACAGGCCAACCTTGATGTTGTCCTGCTTACGGCTGTAACCCTCGTCGTTTCTCCCTTTCTGCGCCTCGTAGACGACGCGCAGCTTGGCGGTGAATGCCTGAGGCTTCTTGGAGCTCTCGCTCACACCGCCGTAGTTGTAGCCGAGCTGGAGACCCCCCTCGGGAGCATCCCAGCTGTAAGTCGTGTGCTTCGTCTCGCCCTTTTCATAGGCGGCGAAGGCACCCACGCCCCACTGCTTCTCCGGTGCCAGAGGCCGCCAGGGGATCACCTCGCCGTCGGCCCACAGGCCCGAAGCCAGGTTGCTCCACCAGTAACCGAGAGCGGCCGTGAGTTCGACATCGCTGCCGCCACCCCCACGGTGCACCTCGTCCGGCACAGTCAGGGCCGGCGAAGCCATCACGGCTCCACCAGCGGACGGACCAGCCTGGAAAGTAGTCGACGCCATCGGCGTCGCCTGCATCCCGTTCCTGCTCCGCAGCTGAAGGTCACCGGAACGCTGGATCCCGTCCTCCACCGGGGCCGGCGCCGTTTGGGCCACCTGCTCCTGCTTCGACGGACGGTCAATCCTGGTTCCGATCTTGAGCTGACGGGGATCGGAGATCCCCGCTTCGGACATGACGTACGAAACCGTCACGCCGAGCTTCTTGGCCACCGTCTCCGGGTTGTCTCCCATGAGGACGACGTAGAACTCTCCTGCCATCGCCGGCGTGGCCACCATGGCCAGCGCCAGTACTGCGAACAACATCACGATCGTCTTGGTCTTCATTGTTCCCTCTCCTTGGATGGTCCCCCAATAGCTTCCGCCACGGGGGAGTTTGTTTTTCCCTTACGATCCCTTATGACCAAAGACCCGGGCTTTCAAAACCCAAAGCCTCTAACCTAGAACCTATTACTAACTATGTGCAATTGTAAAGGTTCAAGTCCGCTCGCGACCGCGCCACGGACGTTATCGAAACCATCAATCGTCAATGTAATATACTACTACTTTCGGTCGAGATACTGCAAACTTTCCAAATAATCATCCGGGTTGATTGCTGTAGCGCGCGACACACTTGGTCGGCTACCAACCGAAACGTAGTGCTGTTTTTTTTCACCCCGATAATACACCAGTACCAAAGAAAGCAGCGCGCCAAAAAGCATCCCACCACCAATCGCCGCTATGAGTTCCGTCAGTGTTGGGTTCTGTTCAGTGATCGGGCCAGAGATTTTTCGGAATTCAACTTCTTGAGAGCTAGCACGAAACAAATTGCTTTCGCTGTTCAAAACTTCGTTGATGCCATCGGAAATCGCCAAAGCTTCGCGTTGACTATTGTCATAGACCACCACATCAATAATTCCCAGTTGCGGATTGCGTTGCACGCGAATCATTTTGCTCCAAGCCTCCAGGCGATCTTTCTGATTGAACGGCAGAAATTCAGCATTTACTTTGCCGGTTTTGACCAACTCATTCACGAAAAGTTCGCTATAGATCGCCTCGCTCATCACTTTCCCGGTATATTCCACCGACTTGGAAAGTGAAGAAAAATCTTGGGTTCCTACGCCCTGATTTTGCACAATCAAGTATTCAGAAGTCACTCGGAAGTTCTTCTCAATTAGTACCAAAAACAGAAAGGAGAAAGCCCCTATCAAAAGCGCACCCATGAGCACGGATCGCCATTTTTTCCCTAATACAGCCATAATAGTAGTACCTTGGTTCATACAAAAATATTCAATGAATTAACGGCACATGATACCAAACAAACGGGTTTTTGTCAAGGACCTTGTGATAATTCACTGGCCTGGAAATATCAGCAGCTTTAAATAACACTATTTTGAAATAAGACAGCCCCCTCCGGTATCCAACCGAAGGGGGCTCTTGAACTTGACCTGCAGCAGCCGCTAGTACGAGATCAGGTCGTAGTTATCGACCATGACCCCGCCATGTGGAACTATGAACCGGAAGTCGGCCCAGAAGATCTTGGTTCCTCCGTCGACCGTGGCGAGAAAGTACACCATCCCGCCCGAGTCGTGAAGTGGCACCGTGAGGGAAATCGAGTCGGCATTGAAGGCAGCCTGCACTCCCCCTGGCGGGTCTTCGTCGATCCACCCGCTCTCTGCCCCGTTCCAGACGACCGCGAAAACGTCGCTGAGCGGAACGGATGCCGGACGACCGTCCCCGGCCTCATCCTCCTCCAGCACATTGACCAGCATTCCCCCCGAGACCGGTGGAAGGATGGTCATCTGGGCTTCGTCGCCAAATTCGTCATCCCCGATCACGAAGATCTCCAACATCGGATGATACGACGGGTCCACGGGCGGTGGCGGAAGCGGCGGCGGTGGTGGCGTCGGGGGAAGCAACGTCTTCCAGAAGGACAGCGTGTTCCCGTTGACGCTCCAGAGAATTCCGGGAGCGGCCGTGATCACAGCCTTCCGCAGATCCAGCTGGAGAATCTTCCTGGACACCCGAAAATTCAAGGTGCCGGCATCCTCACTGGGCAGCGACCCGACCACATAGCGTAGATACCGACCGGATTGGTTGCGAAACCGTCTGACGCCAGCCGATTTCGGACATTCGCTGCTGTCCTGCTCACAGACCTCGTTCTTGAAGAAGACGCTGCCCTTGACCGGGATGGTCTTCTTCTGGTTCCGGAAGCTCTGCGGCTCCAGGAGGTCCCGCCCCTCCTTCACGACTGCCGGCAAGGTCAGCACCAGCTGACCCTCCTGCAAATTGATCCGGGGCGGCCTTTTCTTGGCCTCCGCGTTCTGCGCGAATGCGCAGACCCACACCATCACTGCCAGCAACGACATGAGCTTCTTCACGGCCAGTCCTCCTTGTGTCCCGTGGCCCACACTGATGAGTCCTTGCCACCTTGGCTCGAACTCGCCTCTTTGCTGCTTATATAGGTTAATTGATTGGCCTTCGGCCAACCAATATAACATTGGAAAGAACTACTCGAACCGGATACTGTATTGCATATGAATATTTTTGTAAAGACGAACAGAAATGAAGAGACCCCCGCTGCTCGCGTTGAGCATTGGGGGTCTCATTCTCGTTATTTACTTCGATTCGACTCTCCTCAGTCGAAATCGAAATGGATCAGGTTGTCGGAGCCGATGAACGCGCCCTTGAAGTTCCAGTCGTCATTGTTGAATGGTACGACGTGGCCCTTCCTGGTGACCGCACTCAGCGAGCCCCGATCCTCACCCGGCAGCCCACTGATGTGGCACTCGAAGTGTCCGAGCTCGCCGGCCTCGAGGTTGCAGGTCCGAGTTCGCGTCCGGCCGTTCCACCGGATGAACGCAATGTCATCCGACAGATAGGTCTCAGTGAGACCGAAGATGCCGTTGGACTTCCAACGGATTTTGATCTCGTGATCGCTTGACTCGAACTCCACTTCCGGTCGCTGGTAGCTACCGTAAAGGACTAGACCCTCCCGGAAGAGACGCCGACGGGCCAGGCCCGAGAAGCGCAGTCGCCGGATGTTGAGCCACAGAGGAGGGGCTTGTCCATTACGGTTGACACGCCAGTTACCCTTGTCGTTGTCCAGGGTGTTCGGGATATTGATGACAACCCACAGCTGTCCCGAACGGTCCCGAACGACCCGACGGTCGGCCGAACGCGCGAGGGACAGAATCCCAAACCCTCCGCGCCGCGCCGAGTGGAACGAAAAGGTCTCCGCCTCGGAAAGCAGGAGCGGACGCCTCCGTCTGGCAAACACCTGTGGCAGGATGAACACCCGCCCGCAGGAACCTTTGACGGCCGCCAGGAACAGCTCGTGATGGGAATTGAGAAGCTTCACCCTCGACTCCACCTGCGCCTGGGCCTCCCCCGTCCAGCTCACACCGAACAAGGCGTACAACATGACCAACGCCAGTATCCTCTTCACGTTCGTACCCTCCCTCTTTCCTTGGTTGATATTTGGCCCAAAGGGCCGCCTCACTTATCTCAACATCGGCAGAAATAGCGCCGATTGGTACTTGATGCCAAAGAACGACCCACAAGTATAGTACAATCAAGTCGGTTTGTCAATTGCGCTCAACAAAAAAAACGCCGCCTACAGCGCCGTTTTCCCCAAGTCAATGGATGTATCTATTCTATTTTGCCTCGCGTATTTTATTCAGACTATCGACTCGCGTTGCCATTTCGTTCAACTCAACAATGGTCAGATTGAAATCGCGCTCCCAATTCAAACCGCCCTTGCTCACTCTCTCTTTCATGCGCGTCGCCATGCCCTTCGGATCTCCCAAAATTAGCGTTCCACCCACAGCTTGACACAACTTATCAATAGCATATTTAATATCAACCACCAAGTCCTCTTTCGATTTTTGCGCGTCTGGATTCGACTTGGGTTGCGGTCCAAACCCTGGCTTGGATTGGAAAAAATCTTTCACCATATATTGGTTCCTGTTAGAAACTCACGCGCACCGTCTGCTCCTTACCGTCGCGCAATATCGACAAGTCAACTGATTCCCCGACCGCATGTTGATGCACCACATTGGACAATGGATTATCCAAATTGATTTCTTGACCGTCCACCGTCAGGATGATGTCATTCACTTTGATTCCTGCCTTCTCAGCCGATGAGTTGGCCATGACTGCCAAGCCTTGTTTGCCAGATGGCGAAAAAACCAGGGCGCCCTTGTCACGCGACAGGGCGTGTGCCAAAGCATAAGGTTTGGTAATTGAGACATAGGAGACACCTAGCGAAGCGCGATTTTTCAACTGATCGGCGATGGTCAGTTCAATGGTGCGTCGCACCACATTGGCCGGAATGGCAAAATATTTGTCACGATTGTCCAACCTGACTGAACCGATAATCCCAACGACATCACCGTTATAATCGATAGCCGGACCACCCACAAAATCCGCATTGTTCCCGAAATCAACTTCAAATATACTCTCTAGCTTGCCGGAAGAAGCCACTGCTTCGCTGGAAATATTGAAAGCCTTGCTGGTCGCGCTCAAAATCCCCGCTGCATAACGATTTTGAAAATCTCCTGGCACAATGCCCACCGCAATCAATTTGCGCCCGGCCGAAAAATCGTCAGAATTGGCAAATGAGACAGCTGTCAAATTGGACGCTTCAATTTTCAGAAAAGCTAGATTGGAAAAATCATCCACCGCACGCAACGCCGCCGAATAGGTGGCGCCGGTATTGGTGATCACTGAATAGGTGGCACCTGATTCGAGCAAAGCATTGCGATAGGTCACAATCAAACCATCATTGGTCACGATTACTCCGGGACTCAATCGGGCGGCATCAGTTTTGACCGAGCCACTCGGCACTGAAATGATGGTCACAGAGCTAGCTGAGGCTTGTGAAGCCACTTTAGCCACCGACGTATCTTCCTTAACTGTCACCTGCTCAGTCCGCGTGATGACCGTCACATTCTCTTTGAATTTTTTGAAAATACCGAGATTCTCCAGAGCCGGATAAGTGCTCAATTTCGGCATCAAATAATAATTGGCGAATAGCGCACCGCCGCTACCGAAAACAAAAACAAAAATTATTTTTCCCAATATGGCTGGGACCGAATTTCCTCGTCGCTTTTCAGTTTGAGCTATTTCGTCTGGCATACAAATACGCTTTTATTATAACTAATATTGCCAATAGTGTAGCATACTACACTATTGGAAGCCACTTGGCCGTGACCAGCAGCAACCCGATTAGGACGCCGAAAAAAATAAGGTTGGCCACAATCCGCTTCTGAGAGAGCGTATTGAGAAAATACATTTGTGTCAAGTCCCAAAAGATGAAGTAAAAAATGACTGTCACCACTCCCGTGGTCAAATAGCCAAATGGCCAAAAATTAGTCATCCAGGCTATTTCCGACATTGCCATACCCAAAATCAAGCTGTAATTCAAAGCTTTCCGCCTCTCCGCAGAAACAATTCCGAAGTATTCAAAACTCACCGCAAAAGTAAACCCCAAATAGGCCAGCATCAGCGCCCAGAGCGGAATCGAAAAATTGAGATAAAGACCATAGGCCGCCGCATAGAAAAAAAATAAGGCTGCCATGACTGAAGCCGCCATGAGACCCCTCGCCGTTTGATCTTTGCGATAACCGCGCAAACGATAAACCGCCAAGAGTGAGATGTAAAAAACCAGTGAGCTCAGCGCAATGAATCCCTGTTTTTGTTGCGGCGAGTCAATCAAATACAACAGCATGACTGCCGCCACCGCGAAAGTAATTGGGATAATTGAAAAAACAGCGCTCTTGCCAATGCGCCGCACGCCAATCACTGTTGACCCAATGAGTAGCACGCTGAGCGCCACAATCCAACCACTTTCCGCCACCACAAATTCCAAGACTGCAAAAAAGAGAACCGTGTGAAACAATACTTGAAAGTGGAAAAACATTTGATAGATTCTAACCCGAGCGGAGCGTCTTTAGTCAGAAAGCCCCCAGCCCCAGATTTTTCAGATTTCTATTTAAACACAACCTTGCCTTTTTCAAACCCAATGCGCACGCGTCCACCTTCCCGAACTTTGCCTTCAATAATAAGCAGTGCCAGCTCATCTAGAATATCATTTTGAATGACACGTCGCAATGGGCGCGCGCCATAAATCGGGTCATAGCCCTTATCCGTCAGATAATCCTTGAGCTTGGCATCAAAGGAGACGTTGATATCACGCTCCACCAAACGTTTCTTGACCAGGCCAAGCTGCAATTCCACCACCTGTTCCAGAACTGGACGACTAAGGGGATGAAAAATAATCACCTCATCAATTCGATTCAAAAACTCCGGCTTGAAGCGTTCACGCAGTGACTCCATGACTTTGGTACGCATATCTGCTTCGCTTGGAGCAGTCGCCAATAGTCGATCTTCCTTGAAACCCAAGCCTTGCATTTTATAGATGATGTCCGAACCCACGTTGGAGGTCATGATGATTACTACATTTTTGAAGTTCACCACGCGCCCCTTGGCATCAGTCAGTCGACCGTCATCCAAAATTTGCAGCAAAATATTGAACACCTGCGGATGGGCTTTTTCAATTTCATCAAAAAGAATCACGCTGTAGGGGCGACGTCGCACAATCTCCGTGAGCTGCCCCCCCTCATCATAACCCACATAACCCGGCGGCGAGCCAATCATTTTAGCAATGGAATGCGATTCCATGTATTCACTCATGTCCAGGCGCACCAGCGCTTTTTGATCATCAAACAAGAACTCGGCTAGCGATTTGGCTAACTCCGTCTTCCCCACGCCAGTTGGGCCCAAAAACATGAAGGAGCCAATGGGCCGTTGCTCTTCGGAAATGCCCGCCCGTGATCGCCGGATAGCATTGGCCACAGATTTGATGGCTTCCGCCTGGCCAACCACATGCCGTGAAAGCTCTTCCTCAGCCTGAGCCAGCTTTTGCATCTCACCCTGCATCATTTTGGACACCGGAATACCAGTCCAACGCGACACCACTCGGGCGATATCTTCCTCCGTCACTTCTTCCTTGAGAATGGACTTTTCAGTTTGCAGCTTCACCAACTTACGCTCTTCGCTTTTGACCTTCTTTTCCAAATCCGGAATTTTGCCATAACGAATTTCCGCCACCTTATCCAATTCCCCTTTACGTTCAGCAATCTCGGCTTCCGACCTGAGCTTTTCCATCTCTTCTTTGTGGGTCCGCATAACTGTGATCAGCTCTTTCTCTGATTTCCATTGTAAAGTCAGCTGCTGTGAACGTTCTTTCAACTCGGATAGCTCCTTGTTGAGTTGTTGGATTCTCTTTTTTGATTCGGCATTCGTTTCTTTCTGCAAGGCTTTCTTTTCAATTTCCAGCCGGCGGATACTCCGCCCTAATTGGTCAATCTCAATCGGCATCGATTCAATTTCCATCTTGAGTGAGGAAGCCGCTTCATCGATCAGGTCGACTGCCTTGTCTGGCAAAAAGCGATCAGAAATATAGCGTTGCGACAATTTGACGGCTGCCTGAATAGCATCGTCCGTAATCTTCACCCCGTGGTGCAGCTCATATTTTTCCTTGAGTCCCCGCAAAATCGCAACCGAGTCTTCAGTCGATGGCTCGCTCACCATGACCGGTTGAAAACGCCGCTCCAGGGCTGCATCCTTCTCGATATAGCGCTGATATTCCTTGATGGTGGTAGCGCCTACCGTCCGCATTTGGCCACGGGCCAAAGCCGGCTTGAGCATATTGGAAGCGTCGAGTGCCCCTTCGGTCGCCCCCGCCCCCACCAAAGTGTGCAATTCATCAATGAACATGATAAACTTGCCTGCCGAATGCTCGACTTCCTTGATGATTGCCTTGAGTCTTTCTTCAAACTCACCGCGAAATTTGGCACCCGCCAACAATGATCCCAAATCCAAAGAGATAATTTCTTTATCTTTCAAATTTTCCGGCACGTCCCCCGACACAATGCGCTGCGCCAAACCTTCCACAATGGCAGTCTTGCCCGTACCGGCCTCCCCAATCAGCACCGGATTATTTTTGGTGCGTCGCGTCAACACTTGCATCACCCGCCGAATCTCTTCATCGCGCCCAATTACTGGATCGAGTTTCTCAGCGCGCGCCAAAGCGGTCAGATTGATGGTGTATTTCTCAATGACTTGGAACTTACCCTCTGGATCCGGACTATCCACTCGCTGGCTCCCCCGCACCTCCGAAAGCATTTTAAGCACGGCCTCATATTTCACCTGTAATTTTTCCAAGAGCGTCTTCATGCTGGAAGGCACGGTCAAAATCGCCAACAGCAAATGCTCAGTCGACACAAAGTCGTCTTGAATCTTGTCCATCTCGCGCTCCGCTTGATCCAACACTTGGGCCAGCGTCGGCGTCACATAAATTTGGCTGACTCCCCCGGCAGGGATTTTGGGACCCCGGCTAACTTCTTCCTTGATTTGTTGATGAAGCTGTTCTGGATCAACACCCAGCTTTCGCAGTACCACCGGTACGGTGGATTCTTCCTGCGTCACTAGTCCAGCCAACAAGTGACCAATATCAATCTGCTGTTGAGAAAGCGACAACGCCAACTCTTGAGCCCGTCGCAGCGCATCCTGACTCTTGGTGGTAAATCGATTGATATCCATAAAACTTGGTTTCCTTAGTTATCTCTGGCCAGTATACCGCGGACTACTTCCGCGCGTCCAGCACCGCCCGAACGCTCTTTGTTTCACCCCAACTGCTGGCTACATGATTGGGAACTCGAAAAAGGCGTATCCTAACCATGCATACCTTGATTTACAAACCTAACGGATAAGTATTCGAACGAAAACTAAGCTTCCATCGAAATCGCCCCAACCGGACAGCTATTCACTGCTTCTTCGCAATTGCAATCTCCGCAATCCTCGGCGATGACCGTTGATTTTCCGTCTTTAAGCTGAAACACTTGCGGACAGAGTGACTCGCAAGTACCGCAACCGATACACAAGTCGTGATCTACTTTTGGCTTGGCCATATTTTTTATTATGTTTAGTGTTTACTACTTATTACCCTTACTATTGAAAAATATTTCTAACTCACCGTTTACTACGCCGCACCCGACCAATCGGACGCACCTAAAACAAAATCGAGGGATCACCGGCCGCATTCTCACGGAGTGTCTTTTCAAATTGCACCATATCCAGATCTATAAATTCCACAAACTGCTTGTCAGCCCCCCAACGGAAACCCTTGATGAATATATGCACCGGGATATTCCGCATCTGATCGCCAAGCCAGTCGGCAAATTGTTGTTTTTTCACAAATATTTGGCGAATGCGCACCTGTTCGACATCATCTTCAACCTTGCGATCTTCCATCTCAATAACATGAAAACCCAGTGAACTCTCCAATGGAGCACTGCGCTCACCTTTTTTCAAAGCATAGATGGCTGGTGCAATTTCTGGAGGCAACTGCGATTTAGTAAACCAACCCAGCTCCCCGCCAGTAGCCACCGTGGCCCCCTCTGAATACTTTGCTACGACTGCCGTGAATTCCTGATCTTGCTGCAAAGCCGCCTCGGCTTCCTTAATTTTAGATTCAGCTGGCACACGCGTGGCATCTTCCCTTTGAAAAGTCTTGATCAATTCATCTTTATACATTGATGGTCGAACTACTTTTTCTTCAAAATCAGTCACCGTCCAACCATACAAGCGCGACAGGTCGGTCGTCACCACCTCGCTGGAACCATTTTCTTCCATCTTGCGCGTCACGCTGTCATGCACCACCTCATCCGCAATCACAATTCCCCGCTGCCTGGCTAGCACTTCAATGGCCTTGTCTTCGACCATCTTGTTAATCACTTCTCGCGATTTCACTAGCAAGCGTTTCTCACCGTTAGGAGTGGAGAAGTCAACGCGCCCACCCATTGCTGAAAAGTCCTGATTTTCATAAAACTGTTTGACTGAAGCCACATTCGCATTGTAGTCGCCCAAAGATATCCAAACCGACCCAACTTTGGCCGCGGGATATGGCACCACGCGTTCCACTGCCAAAACCAAGCGCCCTTTATTCCCAAAACCATAAGCCGCTATACCCACACCCAACACCACCATGAATAATAGCGCAATCGGAATTCCGATCACCGTGGAAAACTTCACGTGTTTGGGCTCGGATTCAACTTTATCTTTACTCTTTTTAGAACGCCAGGATGCAACCATGATACGTAGTTATTAGTATTTGAAAAAATAATCCCACCATTTCTGATAATTGGGCCGGGAATCAACTTGAACCCCCGCCACCGCACTTGTCGGCTGATTTTCCTCACGTAGCGAGGGACTCAGTTTGATGATCGCCACCTGTTCGCCCTCTCGTTGCAAATTCAATTTGTCTTTAGCGGTTTTCTCTTGATATTCCGGAGTTTCAAAATAGGCAATCTTGTCTCGCAGTTCCTCATTATTTTTGCGGACTCGCTCGGCTTCCTCGCGCATACCTTGCACTTCCGCCTGAATCTGATGCGTGCGCTTGGCTTCGCGGAGTGCTCGATAAGCCACATAACCTGAGAGAGGCAAACCGACGAACACAATCAGGATAGAAATGATGGTTTTGCGTCCCATGAAGTTAGTATTGCGAGCGGATGAGCGGCGCCAAAGAAAAAGCCACCATCGAAATGACCCCAAGAACTGAGATGATCACCCAGATCACATACATTCGCTTTTTGTGTTTGCGTGTACTCATCTCTGACAGTTTAGCAAATTTGTCCACTGAGTACAAGTATAAAAACAACAAGCCCTTGGCCACGGAATTACCGTAACCAAGGGCTCAGCGAATGGCCGTAAACTGGTCGTGCACAAACTCGTACTGGGTGACGTAGCAGCGTTGGCCGTTGCCATGAAACTGGGCTGAGGCCGGCAGAGTGACCTTGATCGGGAGGAACGACTGAGTGAGCAGCACCTCCAGCCGCAATCCACCGCCGTCGAGCCTCACTCCCTCAAGTTTCACTCCTGGTAGGCGCCGCTTGGCCATCGTGATCAGCTGCGACCAGATGAATTCCTGATGCAGCGCGGGGCCACAGAGAGGCAACCGCACTAGCACCGACACCTCGCCGATGTGGTCCTTGGGGAACTGCACATCGACCACGAACACCTCAAGTCGCAGCACCTGCTTGCACAGCTTTTCCGAAACCACCTCTGGCCAGTACATCAGGATCTGATTGATCTTTTGCCAGGTGAGTCGACGCGTCACGCAGCCAATCCGATGCTCCACCTCCTGAGCAATGGCCACATAGAGCAGGTCGCTGGTTTTCACCAATCCCCAACACCTCGGCAGCAGATCCAGAACCGCTCCTCGACGCCTGAGAATCATTGCCACGCTCGCCTCACCTCCTTTGGGTTCGTTTTTCCCAAGACCATTCTCGGGTTATTCAAAATAACACATCTCCGGAGAGACGTGCAAGGACCGACTATGAGACTATCTACATCCAGTCGCTGTCCGGTGCTGGCAGGCGAAAAATTAATTTTATTCCGGCGTGCCAGGCTCTGTCTATATTGTAAGAATAAATCCCCAGCCCCATCGCCTCACTACTGGTCACAATAAAACAACTTTGTTTGTTACCATCAGATAAAGGATTCATGGCGATATGCGTGAGTCCACTAGTTGGATGATCTAGACTCACACTTATGGCGGTATCGGCTGGACAAGTCTTTAGGCCGAGTTGCTCCGCCCTACGATAGACATCATACATGTCCACATCTGGATCGCTATCTGGATAGGCAAAAAATCCCAGGTCCTCCACGGAAAGACGGACCAGCCTGATCTTTCTCGGTCTTGGAGCAATGACAAACCCATTATCCTCAATCATTCGCCGAGCGTGTACCTCAATCTCAACTTGATTCTCCTCCAATTCTCTCAGGAGCAGCTCCTTGCCTTTCCCGCCGACTGTCACCTCAAATGACTCGGCCTTGCCTTCAAGTCCATGTTCTTTGGCCCAATGACGAAACTGAGACACCGGATTTTCAATCGCCATGTCCAGCCACGCAATCTTGCTCTCTAGATCACTCTGCAATTTATTCACCGCCTCAAACTCTTTAGTCATCTCCACCCTCGATACCGCCGCGTCAAAATCCGCTTTCATCTTTTGGACAGCACTCAGTTCATCAGCGATTTCTTGGCAATTGGGTTGCATAATATAACTGGCTATAAAATCAGCTACGGGAAATAACCACGCCCTTAAGCCGGCATTGCCAGGACTCCTCTCAGCGATAGCCGCGCCTGCATCGGTAAAAGCGCCAACACTTACTAGCTTACCATTGGCAGCCAACCGATTAGTCCACGTGGCCCCATCAGCCAACAGTCTTTGATCGTTTGTGAGCAGATACACCGCAATATCATATATAGCCTCGGCTGGAGTCTGTCGCGCAAGCTGGTTGATCTGCAGGGCGGACATTTCCTTGGCATATTTCAATCTGCCCCTGCCATCCAGGATTTCACTCAAACCATCATCATGCAACCTGACAAACTCCGGATAAGCGAAAGCATAGTCTTCAAATTCTTTGATGGCCTGCTGATAGCGGAACGGCATGGATTGACCAGCGAATACTTCGTCTCGAATGTAAGCAACGATATTTTGGGTCTGCCGGAAATAGTTTTGTTCAGCCGAATCGGGAATTGTTTTGGCCGAAACTAATGCCCAACGCGGTTGGATTGGATCAGCTTCCCAAAATGGTTCGTTGTATTCCAGACTAAAAGTAACTTTGCCATAACCCGCTTGATCAAATTGTTCCCGGAGCGCATCACGGACATTTCTCGTAGTAAGTGGCTGGCCATATTTATCTTTTCCAATCCGCAAAATCAAAAACTGCCCGAGTTCTTTGGCACGTTCCAGCTCTGCTTTTTTGAAAGGAATCGGCGGAATGTCTCGAGTCTCCAATTTGAAACCAAACGCCTTCTCAATCGCCTTGGCACCGAGAAAGTCTTGCCCCAGGATAACCTCAGCCTGCTCAAATGAAACCAATATCAAATCATGCAGAGAAATTAAATTAATTTCAATTTCTTGTTGGAGCGTTTTGGCCGCCTCCAAATCACCCGCTTTCAGCACCGCATCAAATGCAGCTTTCACCTTCTGGACAGCACTCAGCTCATCAGCGATTTGTTGGCAATTGGGTGGCATATACGATTAGTATATCACATTACCCATTGACTCAAAGACTGGCATTTCTTGGCAAAAACCCAGCTCCACACACTCCTCCTCGCATTCACACGAACTCACGGCCGTGAGTTAGTGTGAAATTTGATTTCTGTGGTAATGACAAAAGTATATACACATGTATATACACGTGTATATACATTAGTATAGCATGAGTACGTACCTCCTAAAGATACATGCCGACCAACTTCTCATCCACTTTCAGTCCCGCAAAGTGGCGCGCATAGAGTGTCCCCACTCCCCCTGAAAGATTTTTGATAGTTTTTCCGTGCTGGGCCGCTACCAAATTGGCCATCATGCCACTGCGCGAACCGCTGCGGCACACAAAGACCACCTCTTTGTGCCAATCGATTTCGTCGAGTCGTTCTTCCACCTCGTTCATCGGAATCAGTTTTGAACCCTGAACATGCGCCGCGGCAAATTCTTCCGCTTCACGCACATCAATAATCTCCAGCTTGTCTGCAGCCTTTTCGTATAGTTCCTGGAATTCTTGACTGCTGATATTTTGCACTGGCATAAAATTAATTTGAAAAGATTATTTTGTACATTTTCCAAGTATACTCTCAGTTATCCCTGGCTTCAAGCCTAACGACTCTGATTATTTTTCAAAATACCCACTCACATAGCTAGTCACGGTTTTGTCCTGACTGCCAAAATCATTTGATGATTGATTCCGCAATAGCCTAAAGGTATGTTTGGATTTGCCCAGAAAACCACTCAGTACCCCCATACAAGCGGGACAATCGCAACCAACTTGAGCGGCGTTTTGCGAATCCAAAGATTGCAGCACGGCCATGCTTTTCTGATCGCTTCGCTGGGCATCAGCTACTGACAAGTTATGCGAAAAATCGCTGCTCACCACCAAAAGCACCTCATCGCCAGCCAACTCACGCAGTCGCTGCCCAAAAGCCACATATTTCTCCGCCGTAGCCTCTCTACTGATTATCAGCGGAATAATATTCGCATTAGGTAAAACTTTTTTCAGGAACGGTACTTCGGTGTAGATCGAATGCTCGGCAAAAAACAATGGATTATCCTCCATAACCCCAGGCTCAGCAATCAACCGTTCGCCCAAATCATGATCGGCATCCACCACGCCAAAGGGGGTCTCCCACCCCAGCAGCGAGGTGGCCGCCAAAACATTTTTGCCTTGCAAACTCTGGAAATGGTCTGGCCCGATCATGATGACTGTCTTGGCATTTGTGTTGCCCAGACCCGCAAAAAATTCCGCTATCAGACGCTTGGCCAAAAAGTGATGTGGCACAATGCCGGCACGTACCGGATATCCCACTGAATTATCAAGCCCCGCAAAGGCTTCCGCATAGTCCTGCGGATTACCGAAAAAACTACGCAGCAACACCGCTCGAGACTCGTTTCTGGCCGGCCGATTTTCTGGACCTAAAGCAGCCGGCTTGTCATGCCAGCCAGTCCACCAAATCCCCGCGGCCGCAAGTGCAACCAACAACAGCAAACCCCAAAGAAATACTTTCCGTCGCATCTATTTCATGAGTGGCGTAGTCCAGGTCGGTGCTGCTGGCATCTTGCCTGCCTCGATGCCATAGACCCAACCGCGCCAATCCTGATCCGTCAAACGCTTGCCCAATGGATTAGCAAATTCAAAGTAGGAATAAGTCAGACCCTTGGTCAGCCGCGTCCCGTTGGTGTCTTTCACGGCCACGAAGATATAGTTCGGAATGCCATTAGCCTCATAGAGAATTTGATTATCCGGCACGTCTGTGTGCACATCTGCAATGAGAGCCGAGCGAGCAGAATCTTCGGTCTGATCCTCGCCGGGCAAAACCGCCATGACTGACTCCAAGTTTCCCGGGGCCAAACGCAACCATTCGAAATCCTCGTCAGAAATATTTTTATTTTCCAACTCGGCAATCGCAATTTTCCTGAGATGCTCCAGACTTTCCAAAAGATAGGTACTGCGTCCATCAAACAAGCTATCCAACAAGCCCCGCTCTTTCAAGCCCTCGTGGGTCATCTTAGCCAGTGGAATCAGCCGATCAAAAAATTCGATATTGGGTTCCACATAACCCTTCGGTACTGGTGGTATCTCAGCTTCATCGGGGCCGCCGCCACCCATCTCCGCATAGGATTGCTTAGCATAGAGCAAAGTGTCGTGTTTCAACTCAGTCCATGATCCGAGCGCGCCTTGCAGATTTTTGGTATTCCAATCGGATTGTTGCATGAATCCGGGATAACCCACTTTGGATGAATCCTCTTGAAAAAGTGCGCGCAACGTGTGCAGCCATCCCCAATAGATGTTCTGCGTCCAAACGCTTTCAGGCACCGCTTGAAAGTATTGCTTCAAGCTGGTCATCCGTTTGGCAATTATTCGCTTGGAATCCGGGGCGTTGGCCGCCACCCATTGGTCCACCAATGGATCGGCGGTTTTGTTGCCCATCGTCGCCATTACCATGAGTGCGGTCGGCATACTCGGCAACGTTTCTCCTGTTTCCGAATCAGCTGTTTCTTGTCCCTGCGTCAGCGTCGAAAACACGAACGCATCCGGAGTGAATCGCTGCCCCATAAAACGGAAGCCTTTCATCTGCTGTTGTAGCTCAGACTTGCTAGTACTAGCCACACTTTCTCCGACTACTGCCGAAGACATAATTTGCGGATTTCCCACTTCCTTGGATTCCTCCTGAATTTTCTTAACCAACGCTTCTCCCGGCGTTACACCCGGATTGGCCTCGATTATTTTTTGATATTCATAAATACCCAGGTCATCACTCTCGCCCACGAAGAACGCCGTCGGCGCATAGATATCTTCCCAGTCTTTCATTAAATTCAGCTGCTTCACCAGGAGCGTAATATTCATAGCGTCCCGCGTTAACTCTGGGCTTTTCACCAACAAATTCTGTCGCCCATACCACATCATCGAACGGAAATAGGTTCGCAGAATTGGGTTTTTGGCGTAGTGGCTGCGCGGCGTGAACTGAGTGTAATCCTCCTTGTAGGCCATACCGTTCAGCGCCTGCAATTGCAGATCTCCGAAAATGGGTGAGCTGGTCATGTCCGTGCCTTTCATCACCAGCTCTAATTCCTGTTTAGCCAGATCATAGGAAGTCGCTGGCAACTTATCTTTAAATTTTTCCAAACTAGCTATCACGGCTTCCTTAGCGTCGTCTTGGTTATCCGAAAAATTCTCGTCTTGAAATGAACGACTAGCTGTGTCGAGTAGCGCTGAAGGTACAGCGAAATAAGCCGCCAAACGCTGATAGCTTTCCTTCTTGGCATTATCCGTAGCCGCACTCGCACCTGCTACCGCAGCATCCATGAGCGCCGTGCTCATTTTTGAAATTCGCGGATAAAATTCTCGCTGCTCAATATATTCAAACTCTTTCTCTAAAAGCCGATGATAGACATGCAACAAATAATCCGAGGTCACAAACACTGAATTTTCTGGTTTGCGTTCTGTCGGCAAACTAGACCCACCAATTTTGCCATACAACTCAGACCAATCATCCACCCTGGATGACGACTCATTCGAATCTAGACCAAAAAAATCGTCTTGATTCTTGGTGATAAAGAAGTTGCGCTTGTCCAGAGATTCTTTCTGTACGGCACTAAATTGCCAAGTCTGCGCATTCTCAAAAGAATTTAGATTCCCCAGTTCGCCAGTCGCAATAGCAGCGGACGGAATACTAGGATTATAGCTAGACTTTTGATACTGATAGGCAGGAAAGCTGAAGCGCTGCCTGACATTAGGCACCCCAGCTGGCGAACCAGCGATTTGCTGATTATCAGGAGCAACCGCTTGCTTAGTCTTGTCCAAAAAGAATCCTACACCCCAAAAACCAATCAGAAAAACCAGCACGATTACTGGCACTCCAGCCAATACCACCAGTAGTTTACTTTTCCAATCAATTGGTCCGTTGTTCATAACGTTGTGTTTTTAATAATTGCTAAAATATATAATTATTTTTATGCCCATCTAGACCTGCAGCTTCTTCTGCTGACACTCCACACTATAATTCCGCCAAAGCACTTTGAAATTTTCGTCGTTCAGAAGCATGTTGAATGTTCCTTCGCCTATAATTTGACTATCCTTGAACATATAGACGTAGTCGAAGTGCTGCAAAAGATGCAAACTATGGACAGCTGAAATAACCACCTTATCATCGAAGGCATTGAAGATGTTCTGATAGATTTGCACCTCGTTTTCCACATCCACGCTACTGGTCGGCTCATCTAGGAGTAAAAATTGGCTATTAGCAGCCGCCAACAATCCCCGCGCTAAAGCCAGGCGCTGTTTCTCTCCGCCGCTCAAGGACACTCCTCGCTCCAGCACACTGGTCTTTAGGCCCTTTTCCAAGCGACCAATCAATCCTCCGAGGTTGGCCAATTCGATCACCCGCTCGACTTCTTTGTGATCCAGATGAACTCCCAATGTGATATTGTATTCAATGGTGTTGTTGAAAATTTCTGATTCCTGAGGAATGAGAGTGCATTGTTCATGAATATGCGCCAGGCCTTTCTCCAGTTTTTTGCCATCACAATACACACTCACGCTATCTGCCCGGTGGAGACCCCTCAGTAGAGAAAGAATGGTACTCTTGCCCGAGCCACTCACTCCAATCAAGGCAATTTTTTTGTTGCGTTCGATACTCAACGATGCGTCAATCACCGCTTGTCGCTCTTGCTGATCTCCATCCTCTCCGCGATAGGTGAAATTGAGTTTTTTCAGTTGGATCACCTTCCAATCGCGTGGCAATCCCGCGGGCTTCTCGGAACATAGTTTGGCGTGCTCTCGCAAGATGTCCTCAGCGGCCACCATTGCTGCGTTCTGCTTCACCACTTCGCCATATTTCCAGGTGAAAGTGTAGAAAGAATCCCCCACCCGAGTCAAATACTGATAGAGAATAAACAGCGTGCCAATCACAATCACGCCCTGATCGCGATAAGAATTGTAGGCATTCCACAATAAAGCCCCCGAGGTCATGATAGAAATCAGGGTATTGGCCGAGAACCATTTCCACTCGTTGATTTTGCTATTCTCACCAAACACTACGAAGGGCTTCATGGAACGCGTTTCCATTTCTTTGACAGCTTGACCCTTGAGACGCAAGGAGATGATGGTCACATAGTTGCTGATATAGTCATAGATTCCCGCCGCGATGAAATTTTCTCCTTTGTTGATAGTCCGATACTGTTTGATTAGGCGTGTGTCAAATTTGATAACCATAATGATAGATGCCATGGCTGCCAGTAGCACAATGACCAAGGGACGCACGTCATAGAGAGACAGCACAACAATAGACATTACCAATCCGATGGAATTTTGGATCATGATAAACAACTCGCTGGAAAAATCAAACAGTCGCTCGCTGGCCTTGTTGATTTTGTCGATAGTGTCACCGGAATGATGATCTTTGTGCCAACTGGTTGGCAACTCCATAGTCTTGGCAAATAGAGTCTGCCGATAATTTTTGCGTGCCAGAAAAGCGTTTTTGGTTTCAATCACCCGGGAAACTCCGTGAAAAAACCAACCCACAGCATTGATCACCACCAGCGCCAGCGCACCCCAAGCCACTAACGTCACCTGTTGGCTGCCGCTTTTTTCAAACTGAATTACATCAAAAATTTTGCCAATCACAATGGGACTAAGGAGCCACACCACATTTCCCAAAGCCGAAAGCACGACAAACCACACCACCCGTCGGTGCGCTCCGACCGAGTAGTGCCACAGGTATTGCAACAAATTGAGTAATGGATTTTTGGAAAACATATTCCAACTTGATTCTATCACAAAAACGGGCATATTCCCAAATAATCTGGATGGAAAACCAAAAGTGCGCCGACAAAGCGTAGCGGCGCACCCCATCGACAAACAAAGCATAGCCTACTCCGTTGTCACACCTTCAAACTCAGCTTCATTGGCCACCGCCTCGGCCTTAGTGGTTCGCACAATCCCATCCTTGTGATGCGCCGGAGAATAGATAGTATAGAGCTTCAAGGCCACGCTTCCAGACACGTTAATGACATTATGCTGGGCTCCAGAGGGCACCACCACCGCGTCGCCATCACTCACCGTGTATTCATGGCCATCGATGATCACTTGGCCCTCGCCCGATTCAAAACGAAAGAACTGATCATTGTCCGGATGCACTTCCATGCCGATTTCTTCATTGGGCGCCAAACTCATCGCCACCAATTGACTGTGCTTGCCGGTATAGAGCACCTGACGAAAATTCTCGTTGGCTGTTGTTAGCTTCTCAATGTTGGCTTTATAACCTTTCATAATATTTTTTGAACTTAAAATAATTAACCTACTCTCGTAGTACAACTGAAACACAAAAAAACAACGTTATCCCATTAGCGTCGCATCAACATCTCTCGCTGCCTCTTTGACAAACGCTCAATGGCATAACGCAACATGGTCCGCGGCATATTATGCCGCCTGGGCAACAAATATTCTAGCAGCACTTTTTCGCCACACTTTTTTCCAACTTCCCGCAGCATCCAACCCGTCGCCTTGTGAATCAAATCATGTTTGTCATTCATCAGCCTGTCTGCCATAGCCAGCGCGTCGGAACACTGTCCACAACCAATTTCCGGAAAAGTGGCCAAAATAGCAATCCGGCGTTCCCACATATTTTTTGAACGGGCTAATCTTCGTAGAATCCCTTTGGGTTTTCCCAATAGATACGCTCCGACAATGCGCGGCGTTGTGACATCCACCAAATCCCAGTTGTTGATGAACTGCGTGTTGGATAAATAAAAATCAAAAATCGTTTTACGTTTAGACGTATTGGTTGTTTCAAATTGCGCTACCAACATGAGCAGCGCACACAAGCGCTCTTCGTGTTTACCATGCTTGAGAATATTTTTTATGTCCGACAAAGAGGCTTGCTCCGCATAGCGCGTGACCACGCATCGCGTATCCGGCACCATCACGCCCCAAAACTCATCGCCCTCGGCATATTCTCCTTTGCCGGTTTTGAAAAAACCAGCTAGCAATTTGGCTTTTCTTGGATTGGCTAAACGCGCGAATTCTTTTTTGACCTTACTCGCAACTGACTCAACCCTCCTGCTGTGTAACATAAATCGCTGACCAAATAATAATTCTTTGTGATTATATCTTAAATCCAAAATGATTGGGCGGCAAATGACCATTGAACAACTAAATAAATTTTTGGGAGAACAAATGATTCAAAAAGTCGAAACCCCCTCCGCTCGCTGAGCAAAGGGGGTTCGGGTTCGTTGTTGTTGTGG
The DNA here is from genome assembly GCA_004297805.1 of Patescibacteria group bacterium. Lineage (GTDB taxonomy): Bacteria > Patescibacteriota > Minisyncoccia > Moranbacterales > SCTJ01 > SCTJ01. The sequence continues at coordinate 36,025 of SCTJ01000079.1, forward strand.
AGTCGCTACTCCATCTCGGTTGTGGCCGGCGGCTTCGGGGTATAATCGACGAACACGCGCACGACCTGGCGATGCCTCCCGACCACGCTGATGATCTCGTCCTCCACCGCCACCGGCAGGTGGAAAGGCTTTGTGGTCATGAAGTCGAAGGTCGTGACCGGCCGCACGACGATGGCCGACCGATAGACCCGCCCCTCGCCCTTGATGCCGACCGTATCGAGACAGAGCATGGCCACGGGGCACTGAGCGATCTTGTTCCAGAGGTTGTGCTCCTGGAGAATCTCCCGCACCCGCGCATCCGCCCAGCGCACGACCGTCAGACGCTTCGGAGTGATCGACTTGCCGACCACCCGAATGAACAGCCCAGGTCCCGGGAACGGATGCCGATTGACGATCCAGTCCGGCAGCCCCACCGCCGCCGCCAGATCGCGCACCTCGTACTTGAAAAGGTTGCGCAGCGGATGGATCTCCTGATAGCGGAGCTTGAGGCCGATGTTGTGATGCGACTTGATGAGGGCCGCTTCCCCCACCTTGCCAGACTCGATGAAGTCGGTGGCCAAGCTCCCCTGAGCTACGAACACCGGCTTCCCAAACCGCTCCGCCAGCCGCTTCGCCTCGCTGTCGAAGGTCCAGGCGTATTCCCCCTTGAAATGCCGGCGCTTGCACTCGGCGTTGATCGTCGGGCCGATGGCTTTCCGGAACCGCGCCGCGGCCCGCACCACCTTGAGCTGGACTTTGGCAGCCTGAGCCGCCATACGGATCTCCCGAAGCTCGTTCTCGCGGAGCGCGCCGTGATCGATGGTCACTGCGTGTAAACGCTTCCCGAGCACCGGTTCCAAAGCGGCCCCCAGGAAACTTGAGTCCACGCCGCCACTCATCCCGATGAGCACGTGCGCGTCCCCGATGGCCGCCAGCACTTCCTGCTGGATTGCCTTGATCTCGTCTCCAGACTCCCAGTCCTCGACGCAGCCGCAGATGTTCTCACAGAAGTTCTTGAGAATCTGTTTCCCCTCCACGGTTTCCCGCACCTCCGGATGGAACTGCACGCCCCAGATCCGGCGCCGGAGATTGCTCATGGCGATGATGACGTTACTCGGCACCGAGAGTCCGGTCATCCCGAAACCCTTGGGCAGAGCCGTCACGCTATCGCCGTGGCTCATCCAGACCGTCGTGGACTCGTGGTCCGCGTGGTGCGAGAACAACGGATCCTCGTTCCCGAACGTCGCCTGAGCCGGGCCATACTCCCGACTCCCGGGATGCGCCTTGACCTCGCCGCCCAACCGCTGCGCCAGCCATTGCATCCCGTAGCAGATGCCGAGGATCGGCACCTTCAGCTTCAGGATCTGCTCCGGCGGCTGCGGCGCGTTCTCCTCGTAGACACTGGCCACGCCGCCGGAGATGATGATCCCCTTGGGCCGGTTACTCTGGAGCCACTCCTCGGCCTTCCCCGAGGAAAGCACGATCGACCGGTAGCCGATCTCGCGGAGCGTCCGATTGATCACCTTGGTGTACTGCGAACTCATGTCGATGACCAGGAGTTGAACCCCAGCCTTTCCCTTCGCCTTCACCTTAGTCTTCACCTGCGACCTCCTTCTCCCCTGTGGGGTTTGTCGACGAAAAAAGCATCTCCTTGGAACTCTCCTTGCTCTAACTTATAGCAGCACAATTGCTAGGACGTCAATTAGACAAACATATTATTCAAAAAAGTCGAAACCCCCCTCCGCTCGCTGAGCAAAGGGGGGTTCGGGTTCGTTGTTGTTGTGGAGTCGCTACTCCGGAGCCTTTGCTCCGCGAAGATACAACCGGGAGAAGAAATCGTAGTCGGTGTCGCCCTGGTTGCGGACCCAGTCAACCTTGGGAGCCAGTTCTTCCACTGACATGCGATCATGCAGCCCGCCATAAAGGTTGTAGTAGGCAGTGCCTGCACCCGCACCGCCGCCGGCGACGTACTCGACATGCACCAGCTGGCGATCAAGGAGTTTCAGGATTGCCCCCGGCTTGGCATCGGAGAGATCCTTGGTCACCTTCTGGATCTCCTCCGCACTCCGGGCCTTCTTCTCGTCCGCTCCTCCTTCGTGGATGAATAGCCACCAGGCAGTCACAAGGCCCAGAATCAGGATGACGATGTATCCGCCCAGACTGGTGCGTTTACTACTGCTCATCTTCCGCCCCCCCCTCTTGGTAAAAATATGCTATGCCTTGCAGATCCCATTGCGAGACTCTGCGCCTGTTTTCGTCCCCAGAGAACTCGCCATTGTGTTGCGTTTGAGGTAATTTGTCAAGTCTGTTTTTTCCATTTGAAAACCGGGAGCAACGTTGCCACTCCCGGTCTTCACAAAGGACGCTACACTGAACGCCCTTGCCCTTGATTCATCCCCGAACCGCCGCAGGTCGGACAGACCTCGACGAACTTTCCGTCCGCATCCCGGACAAACTTCAGCCCAGAACACGTTGGGCAGAAGTTCCTGTTCGCCCACTCCTTGATGCGACGTTCGGTTATCCCCTCGTTACCCTGCTTTTTCACCGCCATGACGATTCTTCTGCTCCTCCTCTTTCCGGACACACCTGGGGCACGGCACCACTCCACCGGCCAGCATGTGCCTGCTATTGAAGCATAGCGGGCAGACTTCCTTCACCTGCGTCTTATCATCTTCCGAAACCTGCGGGACTGCCCCCATGCGGTACCCCTCCTGGTTAGTGAACCGAAAAATTGTAACCCTAAAAAGCCGACCTGTAAAGGTCGGCCCAATAAGTTGCCGACATTCAAAGCTACTCTAGCCCATGCTCCTTGAAACACGGCACGTATTTTTGATCCATCTCCACTACATGTTTAACCAACCAGTAGTCCAGCAGTTCCACTAGTTCACCCGCCAGGCGTTCCAAGTCATCCTCGCGGAAAAAATGTTTTTTGAATTCAAAAATTTGAGTCCGAAAATCCATGTGCTGCAACAAATGTTCTTCGGCCCCCTCGTATTTAAACTCATCGAAGTAATTTTCTTCAACTGCAAAATGATAGTCAGCATAATCTGACAGTTCGTGCAAAACGGTGACCAACTTGTCTTTGGCGTCCCCACGCAAAAACGCATCATAAAGCTCATTAAAAGTTCCGAAGAACTTCTGATGTTGCGCATCAATTATTTTGACGCCCACCGCATACTGAGGTGTCCATTTAATCATACATTTATTTTTAAAAACTAATTAGCTTTTGAGTACCGCCAGGAAGGCATCCGGCGGAATATTCACTTTGCCAATATTTTTCATTTTCTTCTTGCCCTTCTTCTGTTTATCGAGTAGTTTGTTTTTGCGCGTCACGTCACCACCATAGAGCTTAGCAATCACATCCTTGCGAAAAGCACTGATCGTTTCCCGCGCTACCACTTTGCCGCCGATCGTGGCTTGCAAAGCAATCGCAAAATTTTGACGCGGAATGGCCTTCTTGAGTTTTTCCACCGTTGATTTGCCTTCAGCAAAAGCGCGCTCTTTGGGCACAATGCGAGAAAAGGCTTCCACCTTGTCGCCCGCCACCACAATGTCCAATTTCACCAAGTCATAGGGGCGATAGCCGATGAGCTCATAGTTCATCGAAGCAAAACCGGACGACACGCTTTTCAAATTGTCATGAAAATTGACAATCACATCCATGAGTGGCGCCTCGAATGACAAGAGCACAGTTTCTTGATTCAAATATTCGGTGTTGGTATAGGTACTGCGAATTTGGCCGGTCAGGTCCATAACTGATCCCAAATAATTGCCAGGGGTAACAATGTCCAATTTCACAAACGGTTCAAAGATTTCTTCAATAATCGATGGGTCAGGCAGTTCGGAGGGTGAATAGACTTTAATAATTTCTGCTTGATTGCTGACTTTCACTTCATAGACCACACTCGGCGTAGTGATGGTCGGATGCATGTTGAATTCGCGCTCCAAGCGCTCTTGGATAATCTCCAAATGCAAGAGTCCCAAAAAGCCACAGCGGAAACCGCGTCCCAAGGCCTTGTTGCTTTCCGGTTCGAAAGTGAAAGCCGCGTCATTCAATTTCAGCTTCTCCAGCGAGTCGCGCATGACATTGTAGTCTTCGCCATCCACCGGATAGAGACTGGCATAAACCATCGGTTTCACTTCCTTGTAACCTGGCAGACGTTCGGTGACTGTTTTTTGATTGGCCGCGGTAATCGTGTCTCCCACCCGGCAAAACGCCACGTCCTTGAAGCCAGTGGCAATATAACCGATGTCTCCAGCTACAATCATAGAATCAGGCACTAGCTTGGGTTTAAAGTATCCCACCTCCACTACCGGTGTTTCTTTTTCCGTGGCCAGCATGAAAATTTGATCATCGCGTTTAGCCGTGCCATCCACGATGCGCACATAAGCCACCACTCCCTTATAAAGATCGTATTTGGAATCAAAAATGAGCGCCCGCAAAGGTTTGTCCGCGTCCCCCACTGGCGCCGGAATGCGTTCCACCACCGCCGCCAAAATTTCTTCTACTCCGATGCCGGTCTTGCCTGAGGCCAACAAAATATCTTCCTCCTTGCAACCCAAAATGTGCACGATTTCTTTTTTGGTTTTTTCTATTTGCGCGTTGGGTAAATCAATTTTGTTGACCACGGGAATGATTTCTAACCCCTGCTCGATGGCCAAATATAAATTGGAAAGGGTTTGGGCTTGCACGCCCTTGGTTGAGTCCACCAACAAAACAGCGCCTTCCACGGCTGCCAAAGACCGCGACACTTCATAGTTGAAATCCACGTGCCCCGGGGTATCGATCAAATTGAGTACATATTCTGTCCCTTGGTGCACATGATGCATGCGCACCGGTTGCAATTTGATGGTGATGCCTCGCTCACGTTCCAAATCCATCTGATCCAGGAGCTGATCCATCATTTTCCTCTTTTCAACAGTCTTGGTGGATTCCAAAAGACGATCAGCCAAAGTCGACTTGCCGTGATCAATATGCGCGATAATACAAAAGTTTCTGACATTCTGCATAGTTACTTCATCATAGCGTTTCTAAGCAATCTGGCAACCTGGCCCAATCTGAGTTTGGATTGACTAGCGTATATTTTGATGCTAGCCTGGCCTATCGCTGGAACAAGTCTCAGCGACACTCAGTTCATCCAACACGCAACCCATCACCAGGAGGAGGTAGATTCGATGGCAAAGCGAGCAACCAAGGAGTCGTACCAACGGACGGCCAACCGGGTGCTGAAAGCCCTGCTGGCCATGCCCAACAACGGCCTCACGAAGCGCCACCGCGGCGGCTGGTTCAGCCGCCGCGATCACCGTGGCACGGTCCGAACCTATTTCATGATCGGACACCCACCGTACCGCGATCGGGACAAGTGCCTGAGACTCTCCCTGTATAATGGCCAGCGTCTGCACTCCCACCCGGAGCACCTCAGCAGCTGGCAGAGTCGCCGCCCGAAGCTCCGCTGGTACGGAGGCGCCATCCGGATGACGGACGGCGGATCGCTCTCTTTCTGGGGTCTCCCCGAGAAGGCCAACGAGGCGCTGGTGCTCATGGTCGCCTTGATCCGCGGTCGCATCTCCTTCCACGAAGAAATCGGGTTCATCACCACCGAAAGCCAGAACGACCTCTTCTTCAAGTTCGGAGAATACCTCTGCAGCCGCCTCGGCTGGTTCAAGTAGCCGGACCGAGTCTAACAGCCCCCTGGGTCACAACTGACCAGGGGGTTGATCATATCCCAATCTTTTTATTAAAGTATCCGTACTTTAACATCTGATCTAAGATTGACTGTCAGACTTACTAATGATAACCTGTCTAGCGCTGGAATGGGTAATGGAAAAATCGATTCGGTTCGACGCCACAAAGGGAGGGACGTTCAATGGCGACAAGAGCAACCAGAGAGTCGTACGAACGAATGGCCAATCGGTTCCTCAAGGAACTGCTGGCCATGCCCAATAACGGGCTCAAGCCTCATCACCTCGGCGGCTATCTCACCCGACGCGGCCCCGACGGCAGGATCCGCTTCACCTACGTGATCGGCAACCCGCCGGTCGAGCGACAGAAGGAGTATGGAGAATACTCGCGAGAGAAGGGCCGGCGCCTGAACGTTCACCCGCACCATTTCAGCAGCTGGTGGAGTCGCCGCAAGCGCCTCAAGCAGTACGGCGGTGCCATCCGAACAGAAGATGGCGGCTCGCTCTCCTTCTCGGGCACGAACGAAATGGCCGAGGAGGCGCTGGCGCTGCTCATCGCCGACGCCCGTGGCCACATCACCCACGAGAACATGCTGAGGGTCATCAAGAAGAGCCGCAACCACCTCTTCATCCGGTTCTGCGCCTACTACCACCTCTGCGGGATCTGACACAACTCGTCAGCCAGAAGAAAACAACCCCCTGGGTCACAACTGACCAGGGGGTTGATCATATCCTAATAAATTTAATAAAAGCTGCCTCACCTTAGATAATAAAACAATATTCCGTCCGTACGACCGAGGCGTTGAAAATTGAGCGAGCGAACGTAAAATTCATCCGCAGATGCGAAGCGCAGCTGAGAATTTTTAGTGAGCGAGTGATAATTTTCCGCTGAGTGGAGTCAGGATCGGCGCTTTCTTTCTGTCCGCTTTCTTTGGCGCCAAAGAAAGCGGACAACCAATCAAAGTTGGACCCTATAGTCCGCTAACCTCGCTCGCATCTTCCTTGATCTGATCGCGAGCGCGGAAGATTTTGCGCGTGATCGCATCACGCAATTTGTAAAATTCATCGATGCGCAAAAAGACACAAGCAAAGGAAAAAGTGGCAACCCCCAATAGGGTAGAAATCACTAGCCACAAAAACACCTCGGGAAAAGTATCGGGACTAAATTGCAAACCAATGGCCGCCTTAGCCAGTTGCGCCGCCGTTCCGGCCAAGAGTGAAGCAATTAAAATCTTCAATGCAAACTTGATCATCCCACTGTCATCCAGATCGCCCACTCGCCGTCGAAGCGCCAGAAACAGAAAACTCATGTTAATGATGCTGGCGACTGAAAAAGCCACTGCCAGACCCATCACCTCATAGCGACCAATCAAAATTAGAACCAGACTGATGTTCACCAGCTCGGCAAAAAAAGCAATATAAAAAGGGGTGCGAGTATTGTGAAAGGCGTAAAAGGCCCGGGTGAAAATAGGAATGAGGCTCTGCGCAAACAAACTAATCGACAGCATGCCTAGCACACTCAGGGTCATCTCGGTGTCCTCCCATCCAAACTCTCCCGCACCCAAAATAACCCGCACGATTTGCGCGCGCAACACCAAAATCAAAGCACTAATCGGCACCACGAAAAAAAGGATTTGCCGTACGGCTTGCGAAAACAATTTGGAAAAGGCGACCTTATCATCTCGCGCGGCCAAAGCACTCAGTGAAGGAAAA
>SCTJ01000080.1 GCA_004297805.1 Patescibacteria group bacterium
CAGCGACCCAAGCGACGGCTTGGTCATGAACTCCATGCTCACCTCGAGACCCTGAAAGATCGTCTTCATGTTCCCCCCCCCGTCTACATTCCCGCCAGCATCCAGTGAAAAACGATCACAAGATCGGCCGCGACGATCCAGAGGCCGACCTTGGGATTGCCACTCAGCCAGCCAATGAGAATGGCCAGCACGAATCCGGTCGCCTCGAAGGCCCCGATGGCCAGAAATGAAAAGCTCGAATCGGCTTGGCATTTCGCCCGATACCACTTCCTGACACCAACCATTCTCGCCACTGCGTCCACGTGTGTCCCCTCCCCTTTGTCAACGAACGTTTAGGCGGAGCTCCCTCCTTGAGCTTTTTTATTCCGCCTGTCTGTTTATCGCGAATCGAATCAATTTGTCGAGAAATTGGGGAAAAGTCATCCCGGCCGCCTTGGCCGCTTTCGGAGCCAGGCTAGCCGAAGTCATTCCAGGAATCGTGTTAATCTCCAAAAAATAAAGTTTGTTGTCATTTTCATTCCAAATAAAATCAGCGCGCGCCAAATCCTGGCAGCCTAACGCTTTGAAAATATTGATAGCATACCGTTGCACCTTTCTCCTGACCTCCTCAGGGATATCAGCTGGGCATATTTCCTCACTCCCGCCAGCTTGATACTTGGCCTCATAGCTGAAGAAGTCGGCGATCTTGGGAATAATTTCAATCACCGGCAAAGCTTTGGGATGATCATTGCCCATCACCGCCACTGTCAGTTCCCGCCCCTGGATAAATTGCTCCAGCATCACCTCTCGTGAATATTCAAAAGCCTTGCTGATTGCCTGCTCCAGTTTTTCCGCTTCGCGACAAATGCTCATCCCTACTGATGATCCCGATTCCACCGGCTTAACCACGATCGGCAATCCTAACTTTTGAATAATTTTATCGCGATTGTATTTCTTGCCGCGATACACAGAAAATTCTTTGGCGATTTTCAATCCAACACTCTTGGCAATCAATTTGGTTTTTTGTTTGTTCATGGCCAGGGCGCTGGTCAGCGTTCCGGAAAAAACATAGGGAAGACCCAGCATGTCCAGCATGCCTTGTAGTTTGCCATCTTCCATGAAATTACCGTGTCCGATTGGCAAAACAATATCCAGCTTGAAATCTGATTCCCCTTCAGAAAATTGAGTGAGTCCTGAACTTTTTTCGGTCGCAATCAGGTTACGCGGCTCTCCAACGGCCACTCCGCCGGCCTGGCCAGCTTGCGGCAAATTAAGTGTCATGTATTCATTACCCTTCTCGCCCAAGAGCCATTTGCCAGTTTTAGTGATCGCCAACGGAATAACATTGTATTTTTCCGAATCCAGGCTGTTCATCACTTCTTTAGCCGACTTGAGCGACACTTCATGCTCACCACTCCGGCCGCCGAATATTAGCCCTATATTTAATTTCTTTTTCATATCCAAGATAGTATCACGTAAATAACAAAAAATGAACCTCCGTCCGTAACGACCGAGGCGTTGAAAATTGAGCGAGCGAACGTAAAATTCATCCGCAGATGCGAAGCGCAGCTGAGAATTTTTAGTGAGCGAGTGATAATTTTCTCGCCTCGTTTTCGACTCGTCGAAGCGGGCCGCTGAGTGGAGTCAGGATCGGCGCTTTCTTTCTGTCCACTTTCTTTGGCGCCAAAGAAAGTGGACGAACGACGATTCACAAATTTCTGATTTGTCTTCGAATATCCTTATAATCCGGAATAGTCTCGGCCACCAGACTCCAAAAATTTTTCGAGTGGTTGAATTCACGCAAATGGCACAACTCGTGAACGACAATATAGTCCGCTAAGTGCGGCTCGAGGGTAGCGATTTTGTAATTGAAACTCAGATTGCCATGACGAGAGCAACTTCCCCAGCGCGTTTTTTGATTACGAATAGAAATTCGTTGATATTGAAGATTATAGATGCCGCTGAAATAATCTAGCCGGCTCTTGGCTAGTAACAGTGCTTGTTTTTTGTATTGTAAATATTCTTTCCGACTATACTTAGGAATGGCTCGAAAACCTTTGCGTTCAAAATTCCTCAGCTTGTTCAAAATCCAATCGGCTTTCTGCTGGATCCAATTTTCGATAAAACTATCCGCCAGATGTTGGGGAGCGGTGGCGACCACCGAGCCGTCACAATAAACGGCTAGACGCATCCGTCGAACTCGTCGACTCTTTTTCAGCTGATATTTTAGCTTCTGCTCCATGGCTTTATTCTAACATATTTTGCCAGTTTTATTGATTAATCCCACAAACTATGCTAGAATCAGGTTTATGCTTATCGATGACGTTACAATCAAAATCAAAGCTGGGGACGGGGGTTCAGGCTCAGTCGCGTTCAACAAGAACATGATGCATATCGGTCCGACTGGTGGCAGCGGCGGCAATGGTGGCAGCATTTACCTCGAAGGCGTTTCCGACCTCGGAGCTTTGCGCCAATTCCGCTTCCGCAAGGCCCTCGAGTCTGAGAAGGGCCAGGATGGACGCGGCCAGTTTCGCGATGGGCGTGACGGGCGAGACCTCGTTTTGAAAGTCCCCGTTGGCACAGTCGTCCACAACCCAAAAATCAACCAAGATTCTGAAATCATCCGAACTAGTGAGCGCCTATTGGTTGCTAAAGGCGGCCATGGCGGCAAAGGTAATTTCCTTTTTCGCTCCCCTCGCAATACCACTCCGGAGCAGTTCCAGTTGGGACTGGCTGGAGAATCTTTCGAATTAAGATTAGAGCTAAAGCTTATCGCGGATGTTGGCTTCATCGGCTTCCCGAATGCTGGCAAATCTAGTTTGCTCAATGAACTAACCAACGCGCACAGCAAGGTGGCCAACTATCCCTTCACCACTCTTGAACCAAATTTGGGTGTCTATTACTCCTTGATCTTAGCTGATATCCCGGG
>SCTJ01000216.1 GCA_004297805.1 Patescibacteria group bacterium
TTCGCCGCCGTAAAATAGAAGAAGAAACAGAGCTGTGGTTACGCCGATTGCGTGATGAGGCTTTTGTGGAAATTTATACAGACAGATTATAAGGTCGCATTATTAAAAGATGGATTTAACACAGCAAGAACAACAGTCTTTTTCAAAAAAAGAACAAAAATTCAAGAGCCGAATAGAAAAAGTAGTGGCAACTGCGGATTTAACGTTACAGCGGCGGTTAATTGAAAAGATTACCCGGCAACTGGGCATTGAGCTGATAGATTGTGCGGCAGCACTGGTGTTATTGAGCCAAACCAATTTATTTCATCAGCCTAAAGCACATTTGCCAAAAAAAGATGTTGATATAAAGGTGGCTGTCAAACCTGAATCGGTGATTTTACGCCCCATTCCTCCCCCAAAGATGGTACGTTATCGGATTGATGTTGGGCAAAAGCATCATACCAGCATAGATGAAATAAAAAATGTGTTTATTGAAGAGGCGGGAGTAGACAGAAAAATGATAGGTGAAGTGGATATTCGCCATCATTACAGCTTGATTGAATTACCTGAAGGAATGCCAGCTGATATTTATCAGCTATTAACGACTGTTCACATTCAGGAACAAAAGTTGAATATTAAACGTTTAAAACATCGTGATAGACACATTTCTCATCCGCAGCGAAAAAATAAATTATAAAAGCGAAAACTCTATAGTTCTCACACTCTGGCGTGGGAATGATATAAAGTATTTAAGAATAGAACCTGCCAGAATTTAACGACTTGGCAGGCCTGCGAAACCCAAAAAATACCTCATGAACCAGACTTCCATATCCTCTCCCAATCCTCATCTCGCCGTGATTTTATTTGCAGGAACTTTATTCAGCAGTGCAACGCTGATGTTTATCCTGCAACCTATGTTCGGCAAAATTCTGTTGCCTTTACTCGGCGGCTCACCGGCAGTATGGAACACCTGCATGGTGTTTTATCAGATTTTGTTGTTTTTAGGCTATTTGTACGCCCATTATCTATCCTCGCATTTATCGC
>SCTJ01000217.1 GCA_004297805.1 Patescibacteria group bacterium
GGAAATTGGCAGATTCCTGGTGGCAAGGGCATTTTATCAGTCGGTCGCGGCTGTTGGATTGGTTGAAATTACTTAATTTTGAAGTAAAAAATACCGCAGAGTTTGATATAGACTCATTTAAACTCAATATGGGAACCTTTAGCTTGAACAAAAATACCATTTTTGCCACAGCTTATGCGATTAAAGCCGTGAAACGGCGATATACTTTGATTCCATTAGCTCCTGCCAGTTTTGAGTCGCAACCTGTTTTAGCTGCCGGCGGTTTAGAATCCTCAAAGGTACAACACCATGACTGAGCGTGTCGTTATTTATACTGACGGGGCCTGTAGAGGCAATCCAGGCATAGGGGGCTGGGGAGTTTGGCTGCAATACAAAGGCAAGGAAAGGGAGTTATTCGGGGGCGAGCTGGAAACGACAAATAACCGCATGGAGCTGATGGCGGCAATTCAAGCGTTAGAAGTTCTTAACCGTCCTTGTGTGGTGGAATTGAATACTGATTCTAAATATGTTGTGCAAGGCATACAGGAATGGCTGCCGAACTGGAAAAAACGGGGCTGGAAAACTGCGGCTAAAACGCCGGTTAAAAATGAAGATTTGTGGCGCAGATTAGATCAGGCCATCAGTCGGCACCAGATAAAATGGGTTTGGGTAAAAGGTCACTCCGGTGATTACGGTAATGAAAAAGCGGATAATCTGGCAAATAAGGGTATTGATTCTTTATAGAACTGTAGTTAAAAACTTGCCAAATAACAGATTTAACGCAAGAACAGTTAAATTAATTTAATGTAGTCAGCTATTGAGAGATTATTATGATTCCAATCAGAGATTCAATTCTTTGCAATACCCGCCCTTTTATATGTTGGGCAATTATGGCTATTTGTATTGTGATTTTTTTATATATGCAGTTTTTGCCGTTGCAAGCCCAGCATTATTTAACTTATCTTTACGGGATGGTTCCGGTTCGCTATTCCAATCCACAATGGGGAGCAAGTTTTGGCATTCCCTTTGATTACGGCCTGTCTTTTATAACCAGTTTATTTTTACACGGTGGCTGGTTTCATTTAATTATGAATATGTGGTTTATCTGGATTTTTGCCGATAATATTGAAGACAGAATGGGACATGGCTTGTTTTTATGCTTTTATTTGTTATGCGGTTTAATTGCGACAATTACGCAATGGTTTTTTGACCCGCAATTAGCAACGCCGGTGGTAGGAGCTTCAGGGGCAATTGCAGGCGTATTAGGAGCTTATTTCTTTTTATATCCTTACGCC
>SCTJ01000081.1 GCA_004297805.1 Patescibacteria group bacterium
GGCAACTGGATGTGGCCGGCCAAACTTCCGGGGGAAGGATCAAGGATCTATGACGCAGCTGTGGCCACCCGGGACTTGATGATTGATTTGGGAATTGCCATCGATGGAGGAAAGGACAGTTTGTCGATGGCAACCAAAGTCGACCAGGAAATTGTAAAATCACCGGGAGAGTTGGCCATTTCGGCCTATGTTTCAGTCCCGAATATTGAAAAAGTAATTACTCCCGATATTAAAGAGGCTGGTAGCAGCAGTCTCTGGTATATAGATTTGGGAGAATCGAAATGTCGATTGGGCGGTTCAGCCTTGGCGCAAACTCTGGGACAACTCGGGAATGAATGCCCAGACGTGGAAAAATCTCACACTCTCAAGAATTTTTTCAAAGCCGTGCAGATCATGATAGACAGGGATGTTTTGCTGGCGGGGCACGACCGCTCTGATGGCGGACTGGTGACAACTATTTTGGAAATGGCCTTTGCCGGAAACTGCGGGTTAGACTTGCAGATCAAAAATAAAAAGGATCCGTTGGCCTTCTTTTTTAACGAAGAGCTGGGCTATGTCGCAGAAGTGAAAAAGGAGAAGGAAAAAGAATTCAAAAAAGTTATCAAAAAATTTGGTCTGGACAAGCTCACTCAGTGCCTAGGCAAAACTCGCGAAGATGGTCTGATTCAGATTCAATATAACAAGCGTAATTTATTGAAGACGGAGAATTATCAGTTGCGGCAAATCTGGGAAGAGACTTCCTATCAATTGAATCGATTGCAAACCAATCCAGAGGTCGCCTTGGCGGAAAAAGAAAATATTCAAAAAAGATCAGGACAAAGATATCAAGTTAGTTTTGTGCCGAAAAATACTACTCGGGAAAAACTTGCTAAGAATCGGCCGAAGGTGGCCATCATTCGCGAGGAGGGGAGCAATGGCGATCGAGAAATGTCCAGCGCTTTTCACACAGCCGGATTTGAAGTCTGGGACGTTTCCATGTCTGACTTGCTGCAAGGCCGGATCAATCTGAAAAATTTCCGCGGGCTGGCTTTCGTGGGCGGATTTTCCTATGCAGATGTTTTCGGTTCAGCCAAGGGTTGGGCGAGTTCTATCAAATACAGTCCAAAGCTCAAACAGATGTTCGACGATTTCTATCATCGGCCGGACACTTTTTCCTTGGGAGTCTGCAATGGCTGTCAGTTGATGGCGTCCATCGGCTGGATCCCTTGGAAAGGGATTGAGATTAAAAAGCAACCGCGCTTGGGTCGGAACAAATCAGGCCGCTTTGAGTCTCGTTGGGCCAGTGTCAAAATTAATCCTAGCCCATCCATTATGCTGCGCGGCATGGAGAATTCCACGCTGGGAATTTGGGTGGCGCATGGCGAAGGGCAATTCATTTTTCCGGACGCTAAGGTCTTAATGGAAACGAAAAAACAAAAGCTAATGCCAGTGATGTTTGTGGATGACGAAGGCCAGGCCACGGAAAAATATCCCTTCAATCCCAATGGTTCTGAGGGCGGGCTAGCGGGCCTGTGTTCACCTGACGGACGGCACTTGGCCATGATGCCTCACCCAGAGCGCGCTTTTCTCAAATGGCAATGGTCTTGGATGCCCGAAACCATGAAAAAAGATTTGAAAGCTTCACCTTGGCTCAAAATGTTTCAGAATGCCTACGCGTGGTGTAAAAATAATTAGCACGTGCTTCTATGAAAAAGGCGGGTAAGGTCTCGAGAAAAAGTATTTATGCCAGCGATGGCGTCGACGTCAGTGAAGAGTCTTTGTTTAGCAGTTTTGCTGGGTCGATTTGCAAAGCCAGTTATCGGAACTCCTCGTTTGTGGAGGTGCACGATCTTTCGGGCGGGAGCTTTCGGGGACCGCGACCTTTTACGCTCAAGAATTTGCCCAAGGGATATTTGATTGAAGCTTCTACGGATGGTATTGGGACTAAGGGCGTGCTAGTGGATGCGGCCAAGAGTTATCGTTTGGCAGCCTATGACCTTATTGCCATGACGGCCAGCGACATCACTCGCTTTGGCGGTTTGCCACTGGTGCTGGTGAATGTTTTTGACACAGTCTCGGTGGGCGAAAAGGGTAGCGTGGCCAATCGAGCCTATCGCAGCGCTATCCGTGGTTTGGGAGAAGCAGCTAAAAAAGAAAATATCGTGGTGTTGAAAGGAGAAACGGCGCAGATGAGCAATTGCATCGGTTCCGAAATTACCGACTCCCAAACTAAAATCAATTGGTCAGGAGCCATGATTGGGGCCTATCACAAACGGAAGATGGTTACCGGCAATAGCTTGGCGCCGGGACAAGTGATCATCGCTCTCAAGGAAAATGGTTTTCGTTGCAATGGTATCAGCTCAGTCCGCAAGGCTCTGCGAAAAAAGTTCGGCGCAACTTGGTGGAATAATCCAGCCGCTCAAAAAAGCATCAAGGAGGCCTCAGTTCCTTCACTGCTCTATGATCCGTTGGTGAATACTTTGCACGGCTGGTTTAACAAAAACTTCAAACCGGAAGTGGCACTGCACGCGATCGTTCATCTTTCCGGCGGGGGCATCAAGGAAAAGTTAGCCAAGGATGTGCTTTTCCCGCGTGGCTTGTCGGCCGTGCTGGACAATTTGTGGGAGCCGCCGCGAATCATGAAAGAGTGCGCCAAGTGGCGAGGAATCAGCGACGACGAATTCTATGAAGTTTGGAACGGTGGCCAAGGCATGCTGCTAGTGGTAGATGAAAAAGATGCGTCACATTGTCTCAAGCAGGCGGCCAAGTTTTCGATCAAGGCTAAGATAGTTGGTCGGATAACAAAACAAAGAGATACTTCGGTATTGATCAATTCCAAGCTCACTCCCGGCAAAAAAATAATTTACGCTTAAGTTTGGGTCGGAAATCGGTATAGGCGGTCGTCGTTAATATTTGTTTGATCCTCTGTGGATAATTCAAATCTCATCTTGCCAGGCAATCCTCGGTATCAGCCAAAACAGATGGTGTCTATTTTTGGCTATGACAATTTGTACCGCAAAGTAGCGGAGGTGGAAATTGCGGCCTTGGAAACATTGGGAGGCCTGCGAGTGATTCCCCGAAAATCTTTCCAACAGTTGACGGCGGCGGCCAAAAAACACCTAGCCGAAATAAGGACCACTGAGGTTGATAAGATCGAAAGGGAAATCACGCATCATGACATTCGGGCTTGGGTGCGTTGTGCGCAAAAAATTCTGGGCCCAGACATGGCCAAGTGGGTGCACATTCCGCTGACCAGCTATGACACTTTAGACACGGCTCGGATTTTACAATTCCGTGAGGCTTATGTGCATGCCCTCAAGCCATCCTTGGTTGAATTGGTTAAAATCTTTTCTAGGTTAGTCAAAAATAATTCCAAAAAAATTCAGATCGGCCGAACCCATGGCCAACATGCTTTGCCGATCACTGTGGGCTTTTGGCTTGCGACTATCCTGAATCGAATTGTCTACAACTGGGAGCGCATGGATTATTTTTGTGATAATTTGTCCGGAAAAATATCCGGGGCCGTGGGGGCGCACAATGCTCAGCTGGGGCTCAATTTTTCCGCGAAGAACTCCGGCAGAAGTTTTGAGGAAAAGCTTTTGGCTAAACTAGATTTACGTCCAGCTCCCATCAGCACGCAGATCTTGCCTCCAGAGCCGCTCGGCTATTTTCTTTTTTCCAGCGTCTGTCTTTCGGCCACGCTGGGTCAATTTGGTCGAGATGCGCGACATTTAATGCGAAGCGAAATTGGTGAGATTACTGAATCTTTTGAAAAAGGACAAGTCGGGTCTTCCACCATGGCGCACAAAAGGAATCCGATCAATTTTGAAAACCTGGAAGGCATGTGGCTCCGTACCAAAAATGAATTTGGCAAAGTTTTGGATACTCTGATTAGCGAACACCAGCGGGACTTGGTCGGTAGCTCGGTGGCACGGGATTATCCGATAATTTTGATCAACTTGCAGCAGCAACTCAACACGCTCCTCAAAAAGAATCAGTCTGGCAAAACTTTTTTGGAAAGGCTGACTGTCAACGAAGAAATGTGCCGCACTAACTTTCAGAAAAATGCCAATGTTATTTTGGCGGAGCCTTTGTATATTGCTTTGCAAATGGCGGGCTATGACGGAGACGCGCATGAGTTGGTTAATCACCATCTAGTGCCGGCTGCGCAAAAAAGAAAGCGTTCGTTAATCGACGTTCTCGAAGAATTGGCGAAACAAGACGAAGGGCTCGGGAGCGTGGTGGCTAAAATCGATCCAACCATCAAAAGGCTTTTTCGCGATCCGCAGAAATATGCTGGGGACGCCCGTGAGAAATCTCTGGAGATAGTCAAACGCGCTCAAATAATGGCTAATAAATTGAGATAATAATATGAATTACCAAAAAGGCGCCAAGTTAATCGAGGGGAAGACTAAGATTGTCTGGAAAATCAAGAATAATCCTGGCCAGGTAATCATTGAGAATAAGAATGACATTACGGCTTTTGATGACCCATCCTTCACTAAACAATTCAAAACCAAGGCAGAATATGCCACGACGGTAACTTGTCGAGTTTTTGAGTTGTTGAAAAAGGCTGGTATTCCGGTGGCCTTCGAACAGCAGCTGTCCGGTAATCAGTTTGTTGCTCCGAGTTGCCAGATGATTCCTTTGGAAATCGTGCCCCGGCGTTTTGCGGTGGGAAGTTTTTTGAAGCGACACCCAGAATTGATCAAGGGCGAAGGTGAAACTCCCGAACGGTTCCACAAATTGGTAGTAGAGTTCTTTTTGAAGACGACCAAGGGGGGACTAGTCAATCACAAAGGAGAAAAGATTTTGAGTGGTCTGGATGCCAAAAAAGGAGAAGAGGATCCATTTATTGTTAATCCCTTCGAAAAGGAATGGAAGCTTTTCCATTCCAAGAAGCCTGGTCGGGATGAGGCCGCTGATCTGGGTAAGAAACTGACGGTGAGCAAGGTCTTGTCAGGTGATTCGACTCAGATGATGAAGGAAATGGAAGTTTTGACGCGCAAAGTCTTTTTGACTTTGGAAGGAGCATGGAACACGCTGGGCTACCGGTTGATTGATATGAAAATTGAATTCGGGGTGGACAAGAAAGGGAAATTGATGGTGGCGGACGTGATTGATAACGACAGCTGGAGACTCAGGGATGCGGCTTGGCAGGAATTGAGCAAGGAGGCTTTTCGGCAGGGTGAAAAATTGGACGAAGTGGAAAAGAAATACGGATTTGTGGCAAGCCTTGCGCAAAATTTTTTGATTCCCCAACAGGCGATAGTGTTGTGGCGAGGATCAGAGAGCGATGAATTTCCGGACTTGTCTGCGGTCAGAAATTTTGCCAACATTTCAGTGGAAGAAATAACTTTATCTGGACACAAATCTACCCAGCGCTGTCTGCAACGGCTCGAGGATGTCATGACAAAATTTCCTGAAGGAGGTGTAATTTTGGCTTTGGTCGGAATGTCCAATGGCTTGGGACCAGTGGTGTCAGCCCGGACCAGTTGGCCAGTGATTGGTGTGCCGATGACCGCTGACAAATTTCCGGAGGACGTGTGGAGCAGTTTGCGCGTGCCAAGCCAAGTGCCGATGGCCACCATGCTTTCCGGTAAAAATGCAGTTCTCTTGGCGCTCAATATTTTGGCGCAGAAAAATCCCATGGCCTATGTGGCGCGACAGTTGGCGATTGAAGAGTTAGATTGCTAGGTCATTCTTTATCCACTTTCTTTGGAGCCAAAGGAAGTGGACGAGTTAGACTCTAACCAGCGCATAGATCAATGAAGACGGGACCAACTTTGTGGGTTGGTCCCGTCGGATCGTCGTGGCAGAGTTGCTGCGCACAGATCCCTAGAACTTCTAGGCACACTTCTTGACGTCTCAGTGGTTCACGGTCGGTCTGAGAATGTCCATGTCCATGCTACTTCTTCCGCCGCTTCCGTTTCTGGTTGCGCTGGGTGACGACCAGCGCCCGCTCGGCCCTGTCGGTCGACATCCAGCTGAGCAGTCCTTTCTTCCGCAGGTTCCGTTCTGTGTATGTTTCCCACGGATGGCGGGAGGCCGAATTGCCAGCCAGCACGCGCTGGAGTGCCCGCCGCTGATTCTTGGTCAGCCGCTTCATGTCGGCTACTCGCCGCGGTAGTGGACCGTGAGCGTCTTCGGGTCGAGGTAGATGTCGCCCTGGATCACCTTGTTGAGCATGTAGCTCTGCCAGCAGTGCTCAACCTTGTTCACCTTGGCGCCGATCGAGTCGGGCGTGTCGCCCTTCTCGAGGAGTACCGGGAACTCCCAGAAGATGGGGCCCTTGTCATAGTCCGCCGGGTTCTGGTAGTCGGTGACGAAGTGCATCGTCACGCCAGTCTGGGTGATCTCGCCCCGCAGGAACGCCGCGTGGACTTCCGAGTGCACGTGGTGGCCCCAGAAACCGGGCCCGCCGAAGCGGGAGATGGGCATGGCCGGGTGGATGTTCGTGGTCTGTTCGGGCTCGAGGCCGCGCACGGGCTTGAGCCAGCCGGAGCACGTGGTGTGGTCCGCCTGGTACTTGGCCACCTTTTCCTGGTAGCCTTCGGCCGTGAACGGACCGGCCCAGTGCTCGAACGGGATGCCGAGCCGGAACGCCCGGTCCCGCACCCCGCCGAACTGGTGATTGGAGATCACCGCCACGATCTTGCCGTTGAGGATGCGCGGGTTGGTCCGCGATTGCAGGACCATCTGTTCGAATCCGCTGCCGCCCTTGTTGGGCAGTGCTTCCCCGGTCGAGAGTACCAAAATTCTCGGCTCGTCCTTCATGGTCCCTGTCCCTCCGTTGGTGGTCGTTTGGTCTCAAGTCGCGCCTCGAGGCGACTGTTTCTTTATTCGTAATAAAAACAACTCCCTGCCTCCCTCAGGGTTAATTAGTGTAGCAAAATACGCCCAAAATGCAAACGGGGCATAGAGAGTGAAAAAATATTATGTGGTATAATGAAGCATACTTATTTTGACGCTATGCATTGGATTAGTATCGCCTCACTGGCCTATCTCTTGGTGGCGCTTGAGGTAATTCTGGATAAATTCCTGCTCACCTCCAAGCGTGTGTCGCACCCAGCGATCTATGCTTTCTATTCCGGGATGCTCAGTCTCACGGCGGTGTTTTTCGTGCCGTTCGGTTTTCATCTGGTAAGTGGTCTGACGGCCCTGGCCAACATCGTGGCTGGAATCATTTTCGTCTATGGAATTCTGAGTTTGTTCTATGCCATTCAAGAAAATGAAGCCAGTCAAGTGATGCCAGTGGTGGGAGCGGTTATTCCCTTGGTTACAATGGGGCTCTCGGTGGTTTTTCTTTCTGAACGACTCGAAGGTTTGGAATACTTCGGGGTGGCCCTCCTGGTTTTGGGAGGATTACTCATCTCATTTGATTTGCCATTTCACGTGAGCAAAAGAAAGTTTTTTGCTGGGTTTTGGTTTTCGGTGCTGGCCGGAGCGTTGCTGGCGGTAGCCTTTACCTGGTTCAAGCATTTCTATGAATCGCAAAACGAATTCATCAATGTGTTTGTGTGGACTCGCGTCGGTTTGTTTGTGGGGGCCCTCTCGCTGCTGGCTTTCCCCGGGTGGCGAAAATCTATCTTAAATTCATTTGGTGGGTTCCGTCGGCCAAAGGCCAACCACTATCAAACCGGATTTTTGTTTGTGGCGACCAAAGCTCTCGGGGGAGTCGGTTCAATTTTGACCAACTATGCGATTCGCTTGGGCAGTGTCACAGTGGTAAATGCGCTAGTCTCTTTGGAATATGTGTTTGTTTTTATTTTTAGCCTCTTGTTCTCTGCCTGGTTTCCAGCGATTTTTCGGGAGCGGAAGGGTGCCACGCATCTAATGCAGAAAATAATTTCTATCCTCCTCATTGCTGCCGGCATGGTGTTGGTGGCGAGGCACATTCCTCGATGAACCAAAAACTAAAATCCATCATCAAAATTATTTTCAAGGCTCTGCTATGGGCCATCCTGGCGCTGGTAGCTATCATCGTGCTGCTGCTCGTCTATTTCAATTGGCCGGCCAAGGTTCCTGACCAACAGTTTGGCATGGGCGTCACTTTCTCTAGCCGCTATTCCAAAGATATCGGGTTGGACTGGAAAGAAAATTACACGGCCATGCTGGATGATTTGGAGATGCGCAAAATTCGCGTGCCCGTCTATTGGGATTTGGTGGAACCGGAGCAGGGAAAATATGATTTTGCCGATGTGGATTGGCAATTGGATGAAGCAGGGAAGCGCGGAGCGGAAGTCATTTTGGTAGTGGGGCAGAAGGTGCCGCGTTGGCCAGAGTGTTTCATTCCCAAGTGGGCCGAAAATGATGATCAATTGCGCAAAGCGCAACTCATCAAGGAGATCAAAAAAGTGGTCGAGCGCTACAAAGATCATCCGGCCGTAAAGTACTGGCAGGTGGAGAATGAACCCTTTTTGAAATTTGGGATTTGCCCGCCTCTCGACACTACGCTCCTAGATTCAGAAATATCCATGGTGCGCTACACCGATCCAAGCCGGCCAGTGATTGTGACGGATAGTGGTGAGCTGAGTTTGTGGGTGCAGGCGGCCAAGCGGGCCGATATATTTGGCACTACCATGTATCGGACCATTTGGAAAAAGGGAGTCGGCTACTTTGAATATCCGATTGGTCCGCGCTTTTTCCAGTTTAAGCACTGGCTGATCAAAACTTTTGCCCATCAAGACAAGGCGATTGTGATTGAATTGCAAGGTGAACCCTGGATTGCCGGCTGGACCGTTAGTCGACCCTTGGAAGAACAGTATGCTTCCATGAATCCAGATCAACTCAAGGAAAATGTGGAATTTGCCAAAAAGACTGGCTTTTCGGATATCTATGTGTGGGGGGTAGAGTGGTGGTATTGGCTCAAGAAAACTCAGAATGACCCGAGTCTCTGGGACACGGCTAAGGAAATCTATCGATTGCCAAAATAAAAAAGTATATACATGTGTATATACACGTGTATATACATTAGTATAGCATTTTTGATTGTTGGTTTTTGGTCAATATTTTTTCAGACTATGCTTCTCAATTGCCAACAACTTCACGAGCAGCTTCAGAAATTTTCAGAATTGAAAAGGCAATTTGATGTGGTGCTGGAAGCAGGCGAGCTGGACGCGGCCAAAAGCTTGGAAGTGGAGATTGAGGGAATGATCAAGTTGCTCGGGGAAGCTATTGGCACACCGGAGGAGCGGTTCAATCTTTGGGCCAAGAAACATGGGATTGAGGGGGAGGCGGAATGGATGGGAACGGTAGCCATTGGTGATAAGACAAAAGAAGAAATTATAAGCGGTGGCGGACTCAAGGAGCAGACCTATCTAGCGGAGTTAATTCGAAGACCAGGGTTTGTTGTTTCGGAAAGGATTGAGAAGGCAGGATTGGTTCTAATGCCACTCTCCGCGCTGGGGGCGTTTCGTGGTAGGGGTACTTGCGCTTGGAAAGAGATATTGTCTGCAGCTAAAGAATATCAACTCGATTATTGTCCCCATGAAGTCGGGCCGGAAATTATTCGCCAAGATATGACTGTTGGACGCAGCCCTGGTTCACTGGAATCAATAAGTATAGCAATGCAACCAATCTTTTGGAGAAAAAGGCGTCGTATCTTTTGTATAGATTATCTGGTCGGTCATAAGAAAGTTTTGGCTGAGACTACCGTTGAAATTAACGGTGATTATTTGAATCTTGAACATAGATACATCTTCCGCTTTCGCGGGTAAGATTTTGCCATATGCCACTCAATTGCCAACAACTGCACGAGCAACTCAAAAAACTTCAAGAATTGAAGGGGCAGTTTGATGCGGCACTTGCCGCGACAGATCTGAACTTGGCCGACAGTTTGCAAAAAAACATTCAAGCCTATTTTGAAATTATCGGTGACCCCAAATTTCAATTCGATCGCTGGGCCAAAAAGCATGGCTTGGAAGGCAAAGCCGAGAGAATAGAGCTGGTGGTTGGCGGAATGGCTAAGGAGGAATTGAAAGCAAAGCTCGAAGAAAATCAAACTTTATTTTTGTATAATGCGAGCGGGATGATTGATGACGATGGTTTTGTGCTATCTCCGGAACAGACGAGGCTCAATCTAGTCAAGATATCTGCATATGACATGGTGGGTGATACCACTCCCATCACAACTGAGGAGATACTTGAGGCAGCTCGTAAAATCGGTTTGCAATTTTGTCCGGCTGAAGTTGGTCCGCGTCTAAGTCTACAGTTAGGCCGGCAAGCTTACTACACGGAAATGAACATTGCGATGGATCCCATCTCCATCGCTGAAAAAGCTTATATCTTTGTAATATTGAATATATTTGAGGAGCCAAGGATCAAATCCCGAGAGTTTATAGCTGATGAAAAACAAAATGTCGGTATCGAATTTGTTTTTTGCCTGCCACCCGGAGCTGATTGGAATCAATAATCGCGAATATATTTCATGACACTTAACTGCCAACAACTGCACGAACAACTCCAAAACCTTTCAAAATTAAAGGTTCAGTTTGACGCGGCGCTGGAAGCCGGGGATGTGAAAGCGGCGGAGGGGGCGAGTGAATTATTAGAGCGGTGTGTCAGTGAACTTTTCGAGCAAACGGCCCCGTCGTCTTGCAAAGTAACCTTCTCTGACCCTGAGACTCACCTGGAGTCAGAGATTGATATTGATATTGAAAGCGCTCTTTATTCTTTCGCCAATCTTTATGTTGGGAAGTTGGATTTGGAAATCGATTATGAAAAAGTGCGGGATATTTGGAGAAGAAATTATCGGGAGATAAAGAGGGAAATGGCCAAATATGGCTATAGCCGATTGCTCATTGTGCCCGACGACTTGCCGGACGAGGCCACGCTTAATCAAAAATTAGTTGAGACTGGTTTTCGACATCAGGCTGGAAGACTTGAGCCGGTGCACAAGACACATCAGTATGCCGAGTTCAAGGTGGGCGGCTCTTTTCAGGGATTGAGAAGCCCGGAGGAAGCAAAATATCGATTGATTTTGACGCACCGCACTGACAATGTTCATCACAACCAATGGGCCAATCCCTTTTTGAAAGCTACTCTGGGCAAGGGCTTGGATTTTATTTCTAGTCTTAATCTAGAGGAAATCAATCGGAGGGTTGAACAAGGGGAAAAAATACCGGTAAATTTTGAAGTTCAAATCAACGGTTCGACTTATCCTGTCCGGGCCGAGGGCCTTTCGCTGAAGACCTATCTGCTGCTTCAGGGGGTGTGCGAGCGGGAAAGCTGGACCCATCTTGATACGCAAGGCAGCACTTGGCTACCGGGGTCATTTTCCGGGCCTCGAATAGTATTTGCCTTTTGGAATGAGGACTCTGCTCGTTTTGAGATTAACGCGGGTCATCCTAGTCTTTCCGATGATGTTTTGGCGTGTCGTTTTGGTAAAAGTTTCGAATAACAGCCGTATTATCTTATGCTTCCCAACTGTCAGCAAATTCATGAACAATTCCAAAACCTTTTAAAATCAAAGGGTCAGTTTGATGAGGCGTTGGAAGCATGGGATCTTGATTCGGCCAAATCCATTCAAGTCGGTATGCAAGCCCGCATCGAGTCGATCGGTTTGGCCATGGACATTCCGGAATTTCAATTCCAGCGCTGGGCCAAGGAGCACGGGCTGGAGGGAAAGGCAGAGCGAATGGAGGTGGTTATCGGAGGCACGAATATAGATGATTTATGGATGAATATTATGAGAAGTAGAATAGGCACAACCGTGCCAGTGAGGCATGTGTTGGAGAGTGGAGCAGTTGATATTTCTCAAAAGCGGGAACGACTCAGTCTCGTTCGCATCGCCGTCAAGCATTTAGGATTTTCGGCAAGTGCCGATAGCCATCAAATATACGAAAGGGCCCAAGCGTTAGGGCTAGCTCTTTGTCCAATTGAAGTAGGCCCTCAATTGAGGTTGCAGTACCGCGGTGATAAAGAGATACTTGTTGGAGCTAGACCGCTAGCCGATCGCAATGGAGTTTGGATCGTATTCAGATTAATGAGCGATAAAGATAAGATGCTGCTGATCGATCGTTGGGTAGGTACAAATGACGTTTTCGATCCAAACGAGGAGTGGGTATTTGTCCTTCCGCGAAAAAATAATCTTGGGAGACCGAAGCGTCCCAGTCGTCGTAAATAAGGGACGTGCTATAATACACATATATATAAGATGTATTAATAAAGTATAAATCTATGAAAAAAGAAACCCTCGTTGCACTGATTGTCACTGGGTCCGTGCTCTTTCTGGGAGCAGTGTTGCTGGTGGCTATACGCAGTGGCGCTCCGCGGCCATTCGTTCCCTCTGTTTTTGAGCCGCGAACAAATCAAGATATTTCGGCCTCAGTGACACAGTTCAAGTCCGAGCAAGAATTCAAAGATTATTTAGAAAAAACCCAATCGCGAAATGGGATGTTTGGTGGGTTTGGGATGGGCGGGGTGAGCAAAATGGAAAGCACCACTTTGCAAGCGCCCATGGCCGCTGATTCAGCTGAGGGCCTGTCTTTCAGGGCCTCTTCACAAAGAGTTTCCACGACTAATGTGCAGGTGGCGGGTATCGATGAACCGGATATTGTGAAGACGGATGGCCGGGAGTTGTACATTTCTCGCGAAGGGGGATATTGGTTGGGAGAACCGATTCCTATGGGCCTCCCCGCAGGGGCTGAAATCGGGATATCGGCCGATGCCAAGATAGCGCCTTGTCGGGGCGAAGGCTGTGTTCCGCCACCCTATCGTGAGCCGAGTGTGGAAACAGTGATTGTGCGAGCCAAACCAGCGCAGGATTTGAAGCGTGATGGAAAAATTGAACAAAACGGCAATTTGCTTTTGTCGGGCAAGATGTTAGTTATTTTTTCGGACGCCAAGCGAAAATTTTTTGGCTATGACGTGAGTGATCCGCAAAATCCCAAAGAGAAATGGAGTGCTGACTGGAAGGACAACAGTTATTTGGTGAGCGCACGCCTGATGAATGGTAAGCTCTATGTGGTGAGTCAAACTAATCTTAATTACGGGCGTCCCTGTCCATTCGAACCGCTGGCAGTAGATGGGGAAACAATGTCAGTGCGTTGCGAAGATGTCTATCATCCGATTGCCCCTGTGCCAGCCGAAACAACTTTCACGGTGGCGCGGTTGAATGTGACTGACGGGAAAGTGGAAAAGGCCACTTCTTTCTTGGGATCGGGCGGGTCAGTCACCTATATGTCGTCCCAAGCGGTCTATGTAACCTACAGCAAGCCCGGTGATTTTCTAGGATTCATGGTTAAATTTTTCCAGGAGAATCGGGGAATGATTCCTAATGAGGTGGTGACTCGCCTGGAGAAGGTGGCGAGCTATGATCTGAGCGATGGTGCTAAGAGTACCGAATTTTCGACTATTCTAGAACGTTATCAAAGCTCACTTTCCAATGATGAGCGTATGAAAATGGAAAATGAGATGGAGAATAGAATGGCAAACTTTGCCAAAGCGCACGCTCGTGAATTGGAAGAAACCGGCATCGTGCGAATTGAGAACGACAATTTGACGGTGTCAGCCGCCGGTAGCGTGCCGGGTAGTCCATTGAATCAGTTCTCGTTAGATGAATATCAAGGGAATTTGCGAATCGCCACGACTATCGGGGGAGGGTGGTTTGGAACGTTTGGAACACGCAGCGAAAGCACCAATGATTTGTATGTGCTGGGTAAAGACCTTTCAATCTCTGGCAAAATTGAGGACCTGGGAGTAGGTGAGCGCATTTACTCCGCTCGCTTCCTGGGCGACAAGGGATATTTGGTGACCTTCAAACAAACTGACCCATTTTTTGTGCTGGATTTGTCGGACCCCAGAAATCCCCAAAAGAAGGGTGAGTTAAAAATTCCTGGTTTCTCATCCTATCTGCACCCGATTAACGACACGCGAATTTTGGGAGTGGGGCAGGAGAATGGAAAAGTGAAACTTTCACTTTTTGATGTTGCTTCGGCTGAAAATCCAAAAGAAATTGCTAAATATAACCTGGATGACTACTGGACGGAAATTTCCAATAATCACCATGCCTTCTTGTTGGATCCCGATCATAAAATTTTCTTTTTGCCGGGTGGCAATGGAGGATATGTCTTCTCCTATACGAATGATGAGTTGAAGTTGCAACGAGCACTGAGTGATATCGTGGCCAAGCGGGCGGTTTATATTAGCGATGCGCTCTATGTGATTGGGCAGGACAAAATCCGGGTGTTAAATGAAAATAACTGGGAAGAGATCGGCAAGCTTGAATTTTAGAGCCGGTTGGGTGTAGTATCTATTAAAGCAGTAATTAGTAAAAAACAAGCAATATGCAAAAATATCTCCTTGGTTTGGTGGCGGTTATGGGGGTGGCCGTGTTGAGTGGTTGCGGTTCGCAGCCAACGGCGCAGGTTCCGACAGAAGATAATGGAGTCGCTCAATCTGATCAGGCAGCAGCGCCAGCGACATCCCAAACTCCTGAAAACACTGTGGTGATTCGTGGCTCAGCTTTTGATCCAGCCGAGCTAACTGTCAAAGCTGGCACAACCGTGACCTGGGTGAACAAGGATCCGGTCAATCATAATATCAAGGGATCAGGCATGAGCTCGCCAGTCATGACCACGAGTCAGAAATTCGAGCACACCTTCAAGGCAGCTGGCACTTTTCCATACAGTTGCGGTATTCATCCAACCATGACGGGCAAAGTTATCGTGGTAGCGGAGGATACAACTGGCGATACTGCCAGCACCGATGCAGCTAGCGCAACTCCAGCTCAGTAAGATGCTCTTAGTTTTTCAAGGTTGGCGCCTGTGGATAACACCTCAGGCGCTTTTGGGTTTTTCATAGTATACTTGAATAAGAGTTAATAAAATAAAAATAAAATAATGAAGCGGAAATTTTTAGTAGTTACAGCAATGTTTTTCTGGGCATGGCTGTTTTTGTTTACCTCGAGTGCCTTGGCATACTCTACCGATTCTATGGGTGGCGTGTCGGTTAGCGATAATATGCCATGGATTATCGGTGGCGCGTTAGTTATAGGAGTGTTGATAATGGCTGCTGTCAAAATTGTTAGAAGCAGGGGAAATAATAGAGCTAATAACTTAGAGACAGCCGGTTTCAACGATAATTCATCAATCAGTCAAGCCTCATCTCAATCTGCTCAGGCGCCTTCTCCCATGGAAACGGTTAACCCGGTGGCACAACACCCCGGAAGCATTTCTGGGGTGAAGGTGTGTCATATGTGCGGTAAAGGTAATTTGCCTGGCGCTGTCTTTTGTGACATCTGCGGGCATAAAATATAAAGATAAAGTCCGAGTATGTTAAACGCAAAGAATTATCGAGCGACACTGATTCTGGCGATTATGGCCACTTGGGTTTGGGCAGCCGTCAATCCGAAGTTCCCGGATGATTGGCTCTTGGAAAACTATCTGGTCTTTATTTTTGTTCCGTTTATTATCCTTCTCGGGCGTTATTTTCGTTTGTCGAATGTTTCTTATACCCTGATCACCGTGTTCATGATTTTGCACCTAATCGGCTCACACTACACTTACGCAGAGGTGCCATTTGGCTACACACTCCAGGATTGGTTGGGAGCGGAGCGAAACATGTTTGATCGGTTAGTGCATTTCTCTTTTGGTTTCCTGCTGGCCTATCCGGTACGGGAAGTATTTTTGCGTATAGCTAAGGTCAAAGGTTTTTGGGGATATTATTTGCCATTCGATGTGACGCTGTCCTTATCAGCTATCTATGAGTTAATTGAGTGGGGAACAGCGGCCAAAGTTGATCCGGCCTCGGCCCTAGCCTTCTTGGGTAGTCAGGGTGACATTTGGGATGCTCAGAAGGATATGTTGATGGCGGGAGTTGGAGCCCTGTTGACCATGTTTAGCATTGCTATTATTAACGTTTCATTTAACAAAAATTTCTGGAAAGAAATGCGGCAGAGCTTCAAAATTGACAATCCAGACAGTGCACTTGGAGAGGTGAAACTTATGGAATACTTGGATAAATAGTGGTATAATCAAGCTAAAGTTAAACTGTAATAAAAATGAGTATGAAGCATTTAATTCGTCTCTCGGTAACAGCCGCTTCGTTGGCGTTGCCGATGTTGGTCTCGGCTGCCGCTGTTTGCGAGCTCAATGGTCGACCGGTACCCTGTGAAGATTTGAAGGGACCACTCATGGCTTTGGGCGGGTTCTTCATTGTAATGATGGTTATCCTGGTAGTTTTGTTTGCACTCTGGCTGTGGATGCTGATTCATGCGGCTTCCAAACCAATTGAAAACAAAGCCATGTGGATTGTGCTTATGGTCCTGGTCGGACCAATTGTCTCGATTGTGTACTATTTTGTGGTGAAACGAAAGATGGACAAACAAGCAACAGCTGTCGTGCCTCAGCAACCGATGCCGCCAGTTGCGCCGGTTCAGTAACTGAGTAAAGAGTTGAAGATTTTGGCAGGGCATCGTCGGTGCCCTGCTTTTGCGGATAACCAGGCCATTTTCAAGAAAATGGTGGTTGACGCAGATGCATTCTCGCGTTACAATGGGGACTAGTGTTTTTGTTTTTTGCATATGAATGAAAAGGGGAATGCGCCCTGGTGGCAGCCAAGCATGCTGCTTTTTGCGCGTCTCAGTGGTTGGATCGGTGGCCCAGTGATTTTGGGGGTGTTTCTGGGTAAATGGCTTGACCGAAAGTATGGCACAGAACCATGGCTATTTTTGGCTACGGTTGGAGTTGCCTTTCTTGTTTCGATGTTTGGGATCGTTAGGGATGCCATGAAAGAGATGAAAAAAATAGAGGAAAAGGAAAATCACAAATCGCAGAGTACAAAAATTTATCCCAGGTAGGGTTTTTCGTAAATCACACCCTGTTTTTTAAAGAAAATGTCAGAACAGAACGTCCAAAATCAGGAAGTGAGTCATGAGGCGACTCTATTCGCCGAGCCGATTTTTAACGTGGGGAGTTTTACTGTCACTAATTCGCTACTCACCAGCTGGGTGGCTGTTTTTGTGATTGTGATTTTTCTGCTGGCCGCTAGTAAGAAGATAACCAAGGTGCCTAGGGGTGTCCAGAATATATTCGAGTTTTTATTGGAGGAAGCGCTGAAGCTGTCTGACTCAGTTACCGGGAGTCGACACAAGTCAGAAAAATTCCTGCCAATTGCCTTGGCTATCTTTCTGTTTGTGTTGATAAATAACTGGTTGGGACTCCTGCCGGGAGTCGGCACCATTGGATTTGTTGAGGCCAATGAGGGGCACCAAGTGTTTGTTCCGCTTTTCCGCGGCGGGACGGCTGATCTCAACACCACGCTGGCGCTAGCTCTTTTCTCCGTCATTGCCTCACATGTGTTCGGGGTGCTGGCCGTTGGCTCATGGAAACATCTCAACAAGTTCGTGAACTTTGAAGCTTTGGTAGCGATTCCAGGGAAAATCATGAAGGATCCCACCATCGTGCTAGTAAATCCGATCAAAGCTTTCGTAGGCGTGGTTGAAATTATTGGAGAAATTGCCA
>SCTJ01000218.1 GCA_004297805.1 Patescibacteria group bacterium
GCGGCTGGGGTCCGCGGAGGCAGCGCGCCGGTTCGGGTACCAGCCGGGCTCGTTCCGCATCCTGTGCCATCGCTTCCGCCACGAGATGGATCGGGAGTTCTTCCGCGATATCCCCCACGGTCCCAAGTCCCAGCCCCGGAAGGACGCCGTGCGCGAGCGCATCGTCTCGCTCCGCAAGCGTAATCTCTCCGTCTACGACATCCGCGACGAGTTGGAGCGCTCGGGCAAGGAGCGGCTCAGCGTCACCGCCATCCAGGAGGTCTTGCGCGAGGAGGGCTTCTCGCGCCTGCCACGGCGGCTCGACGAGGAGCGGCCGAACCGTCCTCGGCCGATGGCCGATGCGGTCGCTGACGTGCGGATGTTCTCGCCGTCGCCCGGGGAGTTCTCCACGCACGCGGGGGGCGTGTTCCTGCTTCTCCCGCTTCTGGCCCGTCTCGATCTCGATGCGATGGTCGAGCGATGCCGTTTCCCCGGCACGAAGATGATCCCCGCCGGCCATGCTGTTCGAGCGGCTCTCCTCCTCAAGCTCCTCGGGAAGTCCCGCCGTAGCCACGTGATGGATCTGGTCTTCGATCCAGGAGTCGCCCTGGCCGCGGGACTCAACGCCGTCCCCAAGTCCACGTTCATGTCGCAGTACTCCTCGCGCCTCGGCCGCAAGGCGATCGTTCGTCTCCTCGGCGCCTGGATCGAGAAGCTCCGCGACGAGAGGCTCGTCGACGCCTCTTCGTTCGACCTCGACTTCCACTCGATCTCGTACTTTGGCGAAGACCCCTTCGTTCAGAAACACTACGTCCCCCGGCGCAGCCAGCGACGCAAGGCGATCCTCGTCTTTCTTGCGCGGGACGCCGGCGGCAACGTCTTCTGCTACTCCAACGCCGACATCCGCAAGGGCGAGGAGGCCGACGAGGTCCTCCGATTCGTGACGTTCTGGGAGAAGCGCTACGGCGAACGGCCACGACACCTGGTCTTCGACTCGAAACTGACGACCTACGCGAACCTATCCAAGCTCCACAACAAGCTGCAGATCACCTTCATCACTCTGCGCCGACGCTCCCCCGCGATCCTGGCCGAGATCGCCACGCTCCCGCGATCGGCCTGGCGAACTGTCCACCTGGACGTGCCGAGCCGCAAGTTCAAGACCCCTCGGGTGGTCGACCAACGGATCC
>SCTJ01000219.1 GCA_004297805.1 Patescibacteria group bacterium
CCGCTACATACTGCCACATCATATATTTTATTTAGTTTTGGAATCTCATATTTGTTAAAATCAACTAAGATTGTGCTGTGGGATGATTTTACTGTATCAAGAGCGGTATATTCACTGTCTTTTGACAAATAAGATGCTAATGTCATATTTCCAGCCCCCACATCAAGAACAGAGGAACCTGGCATGATAAATGACGAAATTAATTCAACCCTCTCATTCCATGATGATTTTTGCACGGCATTTTGAGTCCACCGAATAATATTTGTCGGACTTTTGATTATATCTGAATCGATAGTGGATGGTAAAACTAAGGTTGCTACCTTATTTAACTTTTCATAAACTTTTCTGTTTTCAGTGAAGTTATCTGAAATATCACTGTAAACTTTCTTAGCATGATTTTGACTGTCTGTCTTATCGCTTAGCATCCTTTGCAACAAATAAAACCGCATATCCCTATGTTTTCTAGCACCCTTACCCGCCCAAATAATGCTTAAATCATGGAAGTCCCAATCAGCATATTTTTTGTTGATATTAAACGAGTGAACTTTATGAGCAGGATTTTTTATTTGCCGCCCCATGATAATTTGGTCTAAACACCATGATGCTGAACCATTAACAAAAGTTTCATTAATATCTTTCGCTACCTTTTTGATTAGATTTTGTACTCTATTAGCTGGAGTTAGCCAAATTGAGCCATTAGCAACGGCTAAGCTTTCTGGAACCTCAGCGTGTAAATCCCGCCGAACAAGGCAGATTTGTGCATGGGGTTTATTAGAGAAATTGAAGTCTATTGGATTAACAATCAATGAATCTGCATCTAAGCACAACACAGGAACATCAATGACAGGGAGTAATTCAGCCAAGCGCAGAAAGCGGGCACAGGCATAATAAGTTCGTTGTTGATCCTGGTTAAGATTAGATAAGTTTGTAGATTCAAAAGAGACTGATAACCGAGTTGCAGTTAAAACAGACTGCAATTGTTGTAAACGTTCTTTATCATCTTCGCTAGGATTAACCACATGTAAGAGAAATTGAAACCCTGGCGAAAAAATATCCGCACTACGAATTAAGGAAGTTGCATAATCTAAATAGTTGGAATCACAAACTGAAAAAATTAGCAAAGCTTCATTCGCTTTTAGGTTAAGAGGTAATTGCCAGGCAACTGTTCTATTAAATGCTGTCGCTAATGAATTGTTTTCATGAATTACCATCACCAATGCTTGATGACCTGCTAATTGCAGAGTAGTTTTTTCATTGAGTGATAGGGTAGTTCCAGAATAAGGATTAAATAAAAAACGTTCCCCACTTATAGCCGTGCTAATTTCTACTTTTATAGCTGCTTTTTCTTCATTAAAAAGAAGATAGTA
This sequence comes from Patescibacteria group bacterium, assembly GCA_004297805.1. GTDB lineage: Bacteria > Patescibacteriota > Minisyncoccia > Moranbacterales > SCTJ01 > SCTJ01. The sequence continues at coordinate 1,368 of SCTJ01000219.1, forward strand.
ATGGTGATGGTCTTTAATAACATGCCGCGTTCTAAGTGCTTTGCTAGGAGGGAATACTTTTATGTCGACAGGTATTAACACATCAAGTTTTTGA
>SCTJ01000220.1 GCA_004297805.1 Patescibacteria group bacterium
CATTTGTATCCACCCATAGATCAAAAAAATATATTCCTCCCAACATAGCCATCACCATTGAAGTATCAGCAAGAATTGTCCGGCCATAATAAATATTGTAGGGGGTTAACGCGTAAAAAAATGCTGCGAACAGACCGACTGTTTTGTTGCTATGCCGAGCAACTATCAGAAACAAAAACAGAGTGCTCAGTGTTGAGGAAACAATACTCAGCAGTCGACCCCATTCCTCAAGGGTTAAGACGCCAATCAACTTGTACAACCCTGCCTGCGCAGCATTATACAATGGAAATTCGACAAAAAAATAGCCCTGCGGATTTTCCAACCCCGACTGCACGTTTGAAATATTATCCATGCGTGGATGCAAAAGATCAAAACCATCTTTGGCAAAGTTACGTGAAACAGACGAGGTATCTGCTTGCCGCCAACTATGCCAGTCTGCTACTGGATTATCAAATCTGTAGAGACGAACCACAAAACCAAGGAGAAGAATAGTGGCTAAAACAAAAACCGAAACGTTTTTTTGCTTAATCATGACGCTTATTTCACCGATGCAATCCGACCATTCTTATCAAAATAAAAGATGTAGTTAATGGAGCCACTGACTGATGCTGCCCGCGCTTCGTCAATGGAATTGAATTGATAAATAGCTGGCGATTTTTCCTGATAGACAAACCACAACCCGTCGGCAAGTCCAACAGGAAATACCCACACACCATTTTGCTTGACGGGCGTATTCACAAACGATAGTTTTGATGACGAAGGGATGGTTTCATAATCGGTGCGGAAAAGGGCGATCGTCGTTCTGGTGATTTTACCTGCATATTCCCATTTTTTCTGCTCGGTAACATTGGTGGAATAATACCACACCCCAAGAAGCGCTACCAAAGCACAAAGGATAAGTCCCTGGTTACGAGTTTTGCCAGGACTGACTACTTTGACAAGATGTTCAAGGACTACAACCAACGACACACACAATCCAAAGGACGCAAGATAGAGGTAACGATCAGCGATATTACCAAGTCCCACAAATGGCACCAGCGCA
>SCTJ01000221.1 GCA_004297805.1 Patescibacteria group bacterium
AAGGGATTGCCAATGGCGATGGAAGCGGCAAATAAAATTGGGGTAAAACTTAAAGTAGTCGGGGAATTTGCTGGATTGCGCTGGGAAGAAGAGAAAATAGATAAAAATCGTTCCAGAAATATCGAGTTTTTGGGGCGAGTGGCTGACGAAGAACTTTATAAACTTTATGCCGGGGCCAGGGCATTTTTGGCTCTGGAACCGGATGTTGATTTTGGGATGACACCGGTGGAGGCCATGGCGGCGGGGTGCCCGGTGGTGGCGTTTAAATCGGGGGGATATTTGGAGACGGTAACAAGTAAGACGGGAGTGTTTTTTGAGGAATATAATGTAGAGAGTTTAATGAAATCAATGAAGTCAATTAAGTCAATGAAATTCAATAAAAAAGATTTGCGAGAACAGGCGGAAAAATTTAGCAAGGAAAATTTTGTGAAGAGGATGAAGGAGGTTGTGGATGCCTGAACTACCAGAAGTAGAAACTATTAGGACACAGTTGGCTGATAAGTTGATCGGCAGGAAGATTGTGGGAGTGGATGTGCGGTTGCCAAAAATTTGGGAAGGAGATAAGAGCAAAATAATTGGACAAAAGATTAAAGATGTCAGACGAAGGGCGAAGATTCTTGTCATTGAATTAGAAAACGGGATGAACATTGTGGTTCATTTGAAAATGACCGGGCAGCTTATTTATGGGGAAATAAAAGATAAGAGAGAAGAGAGAAGAAAGAAAGAAGAAACGGGTAAAGAAAAAAATAAAACTTCAGGCGGAGAGTATTTTGCTTCAACAATTTCTTTTAGCCAGGGGATTCCGTTTGCTGGGTTTGCGTTGCCGGCGAAGACGACACATGTAATTTTAAAATTGGATAAAGGAACTCTCTTTTTTAATGACATGCGGCAATTTGGGTGGATGCGAGTTGTAACAGATGATGAATTATTAATGATAAATGATAAATTGGGACCAGAGGCACTGGGACCGGATTTTACGCCGGAATATTTGGCCAAAATTTGTGCCAATTGGGGTCGGCCAATCAAACTTTTATTGATGGAACAAGCAAAAATTGCTGGGATTGGGAACATTTACGCCAACGAGGCGTTGTGGGAAGCAGGAATTAGCCCTATGAAGCGAGGCAGAGAGGTAGAAGGGGAGAAAGTTA
>SCTJ01000137.1 GCA_004297805.1 Patescibacteria group bacterium
ATCTGCTGGTGTCTTGGGTTGAAGAAGTACCAGCGCGGTCGCACGTGGTTGACCGTCGTGAACGGCGGCTACTTCAACACCGACGGCGTTTGGTGGGACGCGGTGAAGACCGAGATGGGGCTGTTCAACTCTGTCGGCTTCATCGACGGCGCTTGGTCGATCCCCGTCGCGCCCAACTCCAAGTTCGTATCGATGCACCTGACCGCGACCAAGGCCAAGCCCGGCGATCTCATCGTCTACCCTGCAGCGTGGGTCGTGCGCGGCGGGACGCCGACACGGGTGAGCCCGAGCAACCCGGGCGTGGGGCACATCGTGATGATCACGGATCCTGTGCCTGACGCGAGCGGCAAGCCCATGGTGATCGACTGTTCCGCCGCGGTCCCCGGTGACGCGATCAGGGAGCATCGGTGGTTCCCGACGCATCCCGCTGCTGTTGTCGCCAGGTGTTCTCTGGTGGTGGACTAGATGTCGATCGATCGCCGGGGTTTCATCGGAGGTCTGGTCGCTGCAGCCGCGGCGGGCGGGATCGTTGTCGGGGACACCGCTGCGTCCCCTACGCCGCTGACCCCGCCCGAACCCGAGTACGACATTGTGATCGAGCGCACCCCAATGACGTACGGGGGGCACGCGCTCGGGGCGGTCTACTGCCGGTATACCAAGGTGCCGAGGAAGAAGTGATGCCGCTCCACTCCCCGCCGCCGAAGCTCTCTCCTGAGTTGCTCGAGCGCGCCTACCTATCGATCGTGTCGGGCAACGAGAAGCCGACGATGGCGATCTACCGCGGCCGCGTTTGGACCTTGAACGCCGACGGGGAGACCTACGACTCGCGGCCAATCACGGATGAGGATTGCGAGTAGTGCCCATCAACCTCGCCGGCCGCATCAACAAGCTCCGCGATCTCGCTTCTACCGGGATCGCACTCTTACGTGTGGCCGGCTCGGTTCACCGCCAGGCCCGCGCGACCGAGGCCGTCCACAGATCAGTCAACACCTTGAACGCCAACCTCGCGCGCCTGGTCGAGATCCAAGAACAACATCTCCAACTCGCCCTTCTCCGCTATGGCGCCGACGACGAGGCGCTCAAGGAAGAGTGGTTGAAGGTCAAGCATGGGTATTCGAAGACCCAAGGCGACGCGGTGGATCAGACCACTCTGGTCATGGATACACCTGGAGAGGTGCTCGAGGCTCTCGACCGCGTCGCCCCTGGATCGCTTGAGGAGCGCGAGCTCGCGGGTCTCGTGTCCCGCGGCGGGACGCAATCCGAGTTCAACGACCTCCTCGCTCAGCACGGACTCGGGGGTCAGTTCACCGGCGCTCTATCAGTGAAGGACGCGGTCGCGTACGACAAGGCCTTGCGCCAGGCCGAGAAAGAACAGCTCGCCGAGCTGGATCGCGCGGTCAAGGAACTCGCCGGGAACCCGCCGGCAAGGTTCGATGAGGTGGGGAACACGAGCGACGCGGGGGAGATTCTGGGCGGGGCGAGCTTCGGGCCGGAGCCCTTGGATCCCGATGACGACCGCAAGTAAGCCCCCCAAGCACGAGCCCCTGACCCGCGCCGAAGAGCGCGCGCTCAACAACCTCGAGTCCGAAGGCTTGGGCGGGCGCGACATCCTGCTCGACAAGTTGCTCCACGTCCCTGATGTTTCCCCCGACGAAGAGCGGTTGCTTTCATTCCTGACCGACCCTGAGAAGTCTCGGTTCGGTCTCGCGTCTCTCTGCTCCGACGCGGGCTTCTCCGTCGCGCGGTTTCTCAAGTTTCTCCAGCGCGCGGAGGGCGCGCGCGCGCTCGTCGGCGCCATCACCCACGTGCACGCGCAAGGCGCGGAGGTCGCGCGCGACGCGATGTCTCTCGGACGGATCCGCAAGTTCCAATGCGCCGCGTGCGGCGGGGATGGTGAGGTCTTGGACAAGGCCTCTTCCAAAGACGCCCAGACGATGAAGAAGTGCATCGTGTGTTTGGGCATCGGCGAGATTGTCCGCGAGCCAACGCCCGCTCAGCAGAAGATCGCGCTTCAACTTATGGGCATGCTGGCGCAAGGCACCGGCGTCTCGCTCACCGTGAACAACACAGCCAACGCCAACGCGAAGGCGGAAGCGACGCAGCAAACCGCCCTCGTGGACAACAAGTTCATGGACTCGCTTCGAGCCAACACCGATGCCGCAATCGCGAAGTCGCGCGGGTTGAAGCCCGGGACTATGACGGCGTTGCCGGAACCTGAAGTTGTGGATGCTGAGGTGATGATCCGTGAACAAGCGCCAGCGGAAGAAGCGGGACATGGAGGGGCAACGGAGGCTGGAGCGCATTCGCCGGTTGGACGCCGCATGGAACCGCGTGATCTCGGCGACGTTGTCGGACGCGCACTACAGCAAGGATCCGCTGGATCTACGGGAGCTGGTGCGGCACCAACTGATCACGGACCACGTGCAGTAATCCCCCCGCTCGGCATCCCCGGCGGCGTGCGCCGTCCCCCGCCCGCGGTAACCTAGCCTCATGTTCCACCCCGAAGTCGTCGCCTCGACCATCCGCACTCTCGAGGCCGACGTCTCCCAGCGCCTGGGCTACAGCTTCCACTTCACCCAGTACTCTCTCGCCGAGGTCGAGGAGTACGGCGCGCGCCTAGCCAACGCCTGGGACGATCGCGGGAGGCCCTTGCGTCCCCTCGCCTCCGACGAGCTCCTCTTCGTCGTCAACGAGTTCAACCTGACCAAAGCGGACATCCGTTATTGGATCGAGCGCTACGGCTGGATCAACATGGCCGGCGCCCAAGTTGGTCACCCTTGGCCACTGCGCGAAGACCAAGAGATGCTGCTCCAAGAGTTCGGCAGGATCGAGCTCTTGATTCATCGCGGTGAGCGCAACGACGGGATCCTGGCCGCGATTCTCAAGGCGCGCCAAAAAGGGATCTCGACGATCGTCCAGTTGATCCTCACTCACCGTATGTCCACAACCGCGAACCGCTTTGGGTTGATCGCCGCCGACGTGCCTGGTCAATCCTCCTACCTCTTCTCGATGTTCACGCGCGCCTTGGATCGGCAACCCGCGTACCTGCGCCCCGGCGTGAAGTCCCGCTCCGAGACCTTCCCCGACGAGATCGAGTTCACCTCGGGCTCGGCAATCTGGTCCGGCGCCGGGCTCTCCAAGCGCGGCCAGCTCGGCGCGAAAGGCGAGCTGAACCGCGGCAAGACCTGTTCCGTAGTTCATCTCTCGGAGCTCTCCACATGGCAAGACACGGGGCAGATCGAGGCCGCCCTCATGCCCTCGATCCCAATCAATGCCAACGTCTTCTTCTTCGAGGAATCCACAGCGCGCGGCAAGGGGAACTGGTGGCACCGGCACTGGCAAACGGCGAGGGCTGGTATTGGGCGGTTCACCCCGATCTTCTTGCCTTGGTATGCGGACAGGCAGCTCTATGCCTTGACGCCGCCCGCGGCGTGGATCCCCACTGAGCAGTCACTCTCCTACGCGCGCCGCATCCAAGACACGTCGGAACGTTGGATGCACAGGTCCGTGTCGCTCACCAAAGAGCAACTCTATTGGTACGAGTCACAGCGCGCCGCGATGGAAGCTGCGGGGGAGCTCGCGGGATTTCTCGAGAACTATCCCGCGGATGACGAAGAGGCGTTTCAATTCTCGGGCTCGGCCGCGGTCCCGATCGAGGTTGTTGAGTTCCACCGCGCGCACGCCAAACCAATCCAAGGTGTGATCGAGCTCGCGTCCCACTCGGATCTGCAGAAGCGCGTGGACGGCTGGACGACGCACGGCGTCACGGACACCTCGATCAGTGACCAATGGGAGTCGACCGCGGACGCGCAGGTTCGCTTGTCGCTCCTGCCCTTGTTCATCCCCAAGGGCTGGGGCATGAAGGTGATCCCGCCGGCGTACTGGCGTCAGTGGTTGAAGCAAGGGAAGCTCGAGGACTTCTTCGGGTTCTTGCTGATCTGGGAGCCGCCGAGCAAGCGCAACCGCTACATCATCTCAGTCGACCCATCGGAAGGAATCGGCAAAGACCGCGCGTGTATTGAAGTCCTCCGCGTCGGGACTATCGATCGCTCGGATGAACAAGTCGCGCAGTGGCTCTCACCGTACGTGGACCCGATCGATCTCGCTGCGTATGTCGACTTGATCGGCAGGTTCTACGGCGGCGTCGACGGCCAGGGCGAGGTCGTGGTGGAAGTCAACGGGCCCGGCTACGCAACCCAGGCCGAGCTCCAGCGCCATTACGGCTACGACAACCTTTTCGTGTGGGGCCGTGAGGATCAGCTCGACCCAGAAGCGCGATCGACCTCGATCGGCTGGGTCACCAATCGTAGATCCCGCGCGCTCATGCTTCATCGCTACTATCACAAGATCAAGAACAAGAATCCGCTGACGGGCGGGCCCGACTACCTGGTCAACTCGCCCTTCACCTTGATCGAGTGGGGCACGTTCGTCGCGGCACCTGGTGAGCCCTTCTGGCTCGCGGAAGCGAGTGGTGACGAAGCCCACGACGACACGATCATGTGCGCCGCGATGGGGATCAACGCCGCAGAGCAACGGCGCCTGGAAACCGACGAGCCGCTCGACGCGCAACGCCGGCGCAAGAATGAAGAGCGCGCGCGGCGCGAGGCGAAGGACGCCCGCGCGAGCCAGCGCGTCGACTACGCAAACACCGATGTCACACGTGAGGAAATGGAGGCGATATGGTCGGGGAAGCCGGGGATGGTGGGGCTGAGCTTGGGGCCGGAGGCGGCGCCGGGGCCGGAGGAAATGATGCTGGACCAAGAAGGATCAGCGGCCGCAGCCTTCGAGCGGGATCTCTTGGGGGGCCCGGCGGCGCTGCCAACGTGGATGCCGTGGGACATCCCGAGGGATTGAGTTCCCAGGCGCCAACCGTGGACGAGTTCTCGGTGCTCGAGGTCGCTCCTGTGAAGGAGCTGTCCGAGGCCGAGCAAGTCGCGACGCTCTCGCGCGACCTCGGGCTCGCGAACCTCGGGATCAACGGGTTTGGTGAGGATGACGCCGGTGCCGGCGTGCCCGGGCGCGGAACTCCAACCGAGCGCGAGGTGCAGCCCGGGTTGGTCCAAAACGAGACCACGCGACAGTTCACTTCGCCAACCGGACGCGATACCAACATGGGCGTCGAGATCAAGGGCGGCGCGAAGCCGCTCGGGAATCAGGGCGCGCAGCAGGCGATGCAGGCTGAGGGGGTTGTGTTCGGGCCTGGTGGGAGAACCGCGAGCAACGTGATCCCGGTGGTGGTGAGGGGGGATTTCAAGCCGCCGGCAAATCGACGCGTTGATGGTGCTCAGCCACCACCGCGGCCGAAGACGCCCGAGGAGCGCGCGCAAATAGCATTTGGGGCGCACGTAGCGCCAACAACCCGCGAGGAGCTCGAGGCCGCCAAGGCCAAGCTCGAGCTGGAGTTCGAAGCGGCCGAGCGTGAGCGGATCGAACAGGCCCGGCGAGAAGTGGCGCTCAAAGACGCGATCACCGCCGACAAGTTCGCCGGCGCCTACCCCACCCACCCCGGCGAAGACATCGTGGACGCGGCATTTTCCCTGACACGCGGCCAGGTCAATATGCTGCAACGTATTCTCGACACGCCACTTCCCGATGCCAGATCCCTAGTCGCCGCGGTCGCCTTGAAGGCCTCGGTCGAGGTCGCGGGCGCCGACGGCCTCACGATCTCGTGGACCGTCGCGGAGCTCGAGGAGATCGACAAGCGTGCTAAATTCTGGGGCATGACCCGGGCGCAAGCGATCGAGAAGATGGTCGAGCACATGAAGCCGGCGCTGTTCGACGGGAGCTCGATGGTATGAAGCTTGGAGAGCTGCCCAAGAACATGACCCGCACCTCGATCCCGTTGATCGCGCGTGCAGTGGACAACGGCGAGGATCTGTTCTTCGTTCGCTTCGCGTGTCAGTCTTGCCCGTGGACGGTCGGGTTCAAGACCAACGCGGCGGGCGTTTTGAACATCACGCCCGATCATGCTTGCCCTGAGACGCGGCCGAGTGGGTACCAGCTCGGGCACAAGCCGATCGACCCGGGGAAGTACATCCCCGAGGCCGAGATCAGGGAACGCGAGCGGCAGGCGAATGAGCAAGAGATGGGGAAGCTCGCAGAGTCTCCGTGGCGCTTTGGCTTCGAGGGCTTCAAGTACCCGCGCGGCGGCACGCCGGAGGTCATGTAGCTATGCCGTTGAATGATTTCCAATGCCGCGCCTGCGGCCAGCTCCAAATCGACGTCTATCAACCTCTCCGTGACGCCGCGCCCCCCGCGTGCCCCGACGGCCCCGCGCCCGAGCATGTAATGGAGCGGCTCTGGTCCGCGGGCTCCGAGTCCGCGCCATTCAAAGAAATCTCCGTCGAAGTCAACGGCAAGACCGTCGTCGCCAAATCCATGCGCGACATCCGCCAGATCGAGCGCGAGACCGTCGACGCGTGGCAACGCGGCATCCCCGGCGTCGCACCCATGATCTTCCGCAACTTCTCCCAGAACCGCTCCAACCGCGACGTCTCCCCGATCGAGCAGCACTTCGGCGATCGGATCAAGCACCAGCGTCCAGGCAGCGGCGACCCGCGCATGCGGCGCGACCTCTTCACTAAAGACGGCAAACGCAAGATCGACATCCGCGCGCTCAGTGGACGCGAGCGCGAGCACGTGATGCGTGAGGAAGGTTTCGGGGAGGACTAGATCATGGCCGAGACCCAGACGCACACGCGCCAGCATCCGCATCCGATGGCGTCACGCCTTCTTGTCGCGCCGCCGCCGCAGTCCGCCGGCGCGCCGTCCGTCTGGGGCTGGTGCAAAGAGGCGCACCAGGAAGGGACGCGGCTACTTCAGCAAGACCAAAACTACGTCGCGGCCGACGTGAACATGGCCTACGTGATGGGGCAGCACGCAATTTTAGCGCCGCAAATAACGCCCGCCTACTTGCTCCCGATCGTGGTCAACGAGACCCGGCGCGCGTACCGCGTTCACGTCTCGGCCCTCACCGATCTTCAACCTCAATTCGAATTCGCGTGCAAGAACCCCAAGTACCAGCCCACCGCGCACGTGCTCAACCAATACACCGTCGCGTGGTGGCTGAACGCTTTGGTTGACCTCGACCTCGCCGACACGATTCGCTACGCGCTCGCCTGCGGCTCCGGCGACACCTTGCTCGAGTTCGATCCGTACTTCATGGGCGGCGAGCAACGGGCGTTCGCGCGCGACCCCCGCGATACGATCCCGATCCAACCGCAGCGCGGCCGCGACATCCAAGAGTGGGAAGGCCTCACGCTCCAAGACGAGTTCCCTTGTAACCGCCTCTTGGCCAAGTTCCCCGGGCGCACCGACGCGATCAAGCCTTCCTCGGGTGCGCTCGGCGGCGTGTTCTCGCGCATGCGCCCGATGGTGCTCTACGGCCAGGACGCGATGGGCACCGGCAACGAGCCGGGCGTTGTCGAGATCCTGCAGCGCCGCCGGCGTCAGCAAAACCAGCCCATGGCCTCGGCTGCGTGCATCCTCTATCGCAGCTTCATCCGGGACCGCTCGATCAACCGCTCGGGCCAGCCGATCATCGTCGGCATGCCCGGGACCGCGTGGTCCTACAAGGTCGAGCCGAACGCGCCGATCTACCCGCGCGGCCGCCTGGTGATCTGGACCGAGCACGGGGTTTTGTTCGACGGGCCCAATCCGTTCTGGCATCGGATGTTCCCGGTCTCGCGCCTCACTCCCGACCGCTACCCCTGGTCGATGCTGGGCGCGTCGCTCGGCGCGGATTTACGCGGTGGGCAAGACGCGATCAACCGCATGGTCAACCTGATCATGCAGAACTTCTCGCAGCACGTCGAGCGCGGCGTGACGTTCGATCCCAACTATCCAGTCTCGGACATGGCGCGCTTCGATCCCAGGAAGCGCAATTGGAAGATGCAGAAGCCGAATCGGTTCTCGGCTGGGTTCCAGCTTGCCGAGGTCGCGACTCTCCCCCAATGGGCGCTCCCGTTCTTGGACAACCTCTTCTCCCGCTTCGAGACCCTCAGCGGCGCGCAGAACTACGCGCAGCTTCTCCAGCTTCGCCAGTCCCCCTCGGGCGACACCATCGAGAAGTACATGAACGCGCTGACTCCCGAGATCCGACTGGAAGCGCGCTCGGTCGAGGTGTATCTCCGAGATCTCGCGACGCAGTTCAAGTCGAACCTCTTCCAGTTCGTGACCAAAGCCAAGCGGATCCAGGTGCTCGGTGATCAAGGCCAGGTGCTCGCGGACTTCGACTACGACCCCGCGAACATGGTCCCGGCGTTGGATCCGAAGCTTCCCGACGGCACGCCCAACCCCGAGTACACCCCGGAGCTCGACAAGAACAAGTCGACCGAGGACCGCGCGT
>SCTJ01000082.1 GCA_004297805.1 Patescibacteria group bacterium
GCTCTTCCGATCTCCCTCTTCCATGGCCACTGGGGCGAGGAGCTTAATCTTCAATGTTACCGTATCGCCTGGCATCACCATTTCCGTGCCCTCTGGAAGTTCCAATTCGCCAGTCACATCCGTAGTGCGGATATAGAACTGTGGTTTGTAACCCTTGAAGAACGGAGTGTGACGTCCACCTTCCTCTTTCGTCAAAACGTAAACTTCACCTTCAAATTCAGTATGAGGAGTAATGGAACCAGGTTTAGCCAATACTTGACCGCGCTGGACATCCTCTTTCTTCACGCCTCGGAGCAAGAGTCCGGCATTGTCTCCAGCCTGACCGCGATCCAACTGCTTGTTGAACATTTCAATGCCAGTCACCACCGTCTTGGCAGTCGGCTTGATACCCACGATCTCGATTTCTTCGTTGATATTCACCACACCTCGCTCAATGCGGCCAGTAACCACAGTTCCGCGACCTTCAATGGAGAAGATATCTTCGATTGGCATCAAGAACGGCTTGTCGATCTGTCGCACTGGATCAGGAATTTGCGCATCCAAAGCCGCAATCAAATCGAGGATTGGTTTGGCAGCCTCATCATCCAAGGATTTAGCTTCCAAAGCCTTGACCGCGCTACCGCGGATCACTGAAGCGTTGTCTCCATCAAATTCATATTTGGAAAGCAATTCACGCACTTCCGCTTCCACCAAGTCGATCAGTTCCAAATCATCCACCATGTCCACCTTGTTGATGAACACCACGATCTGCGGTACGCCTACCTGGCGAGCCAACAGAATATGTTCGCGGGTCTGCGGCATTGGTCCATCAGTCGCGCTCACCACCAAAATGGCTCCGTCCATCTGGGCGGCACCTGTAATCATGTTCTTGATGTAGTCAGCATGTCCTGGGCAATCGACGTGCGCATAGTGGCGCTTGTCGGACTCGTATTCGCAGTGTGAGGTCGAAATGGTGATTCCGCGCTCCTTCTCTTCCGGCGCCTTATCAATTTCGTCTACACCTTTCTCCTTGGCGAACCCCTTGAGGCTCAACACGTGCAAAATCGCCGCGGTCAAAGTCGTCTTCCCATGGTCGACGTGCCCGATCGTTCCGACGTTAACGTGCGTCTTGTTTCGATTAAATTGCTCTGCCATACGAGTACTGCGACACAGTGACTCAAGGAATTAGCCACCCCTGAACTGTGCGATTATTTTTTTCTTAAAGTTAATTACAAAACACAAAACGTGAAAGTATTGTACTGGAAAACCAAAACTTTGGCAATAGGCCAAAAATGGGTGCCAGTCAATCTAAGCACATGATGAATACTAACAAGAATCAAAAGGCGTGTCAATACTCACCCTCCATAATCCGGCCTATTTGGCAAATCGGACCAAGAGACGAAAGCCTATGCCTGAATCACGAACAAAAGAGGCGTAGACGCCCACGTTCGACAAACCGCCATTACCTAAGCGACCACCGTATAACCCACCTCCACCAGCAATGAATTCGTCTTGAAACCACTCCCAGCTATTCGTGTCCCCCCATTCTGGATGGTGGACGTTGCCAATAAAATTCCATTCGATGGCACGGGGAAGTTGAATATCCTCTGGAACTGTATGGAGTAGCTCAGCAAAAGCAGCCTTGACCTCACCATCGCGTAACTCATCCCAGGAGATATCAAAACGAGATGCTGCTATTTTGTAACCCAAAAGATTGCCAGATTTTCGAAGCTTGGTCAGTGTTTCAGCCAATGAGTCATCGACATACGCCTGATCTCCGCTTTGATATTCGGGTTTGGGTCGACCATCGATAAGGATCCATCCGCCTCTAAGCATGGCCGAATCCTCAGCAATACTCTTCGCGCGAATTTTCTCATAAAACCAGGGGCTTGGCTTCTTGTTCCACCCAGGGAAGTCCTTTTCCGATTTCATCTCTTCCGCCGGCAAATAATGCAGCTCGAAACCGATAGACTCCCAATATTTGAACTTTTCGAGAGTTATGGACTCAGGTAGGGATGGAATACTGACATGTTTTCCAAAAAATTTATCCAGCGCTTCGCCTTCGTTCTTGATCAATTCACGGAACTCCACAGGCAAAAGTTGCTCATAGAAAGCCGCGATTTTATTTTCCAAGTCCTGCTGGATAATTTTAGCCCTATCGAGCCCACCTGATTGTAAATCCGCGTCAAAACCGGCCTTAGTTTTTCTGAGATTCGCAACTAATTCGGCAATTTCGTGGCACCTTGTCTCCATAATTTACACCTACTTAGTAACTCGCCTGATAATTTTTTTGAACAGGCTAGTTTTCGGTTTGGGTTGGTCAATCATCACCGCTGTCCGAGCACCAAAATTAGAATTTTGCGTACCTATACCCGCTATACCCAAATCCGCCCTGCCATCACCCCTATTCCAGCCTGTCCGAGAAACAGACCTGAAGCTTGGAAAATAAGAGCCAAGGTTGTGACAGGTTCTACCAAACTGCCAGTCATCGATTACATTGTCAGTTTCCTCAAGGTTAATGATAAATTGAGTCACCCACTCTTCTTGTGTGAGGCCGTGTTCGAATTTCAGCTGCGGATCAGTTTTCAACATTTTGAGGTACTTGCCCGGACTCAATTCTGGCTTGAGGTCAGACATAGCGACATCTCGCCTAATAAGAGAAACCAGAAATCCGTTTAGTGGTCCATTTTGCCTAGCTAACACCTGCCTCTTAGTCTTACCTCCATGAACCACAGGCTCAAAGCGCTCCGGAAAATAAACCATCTCCCCCATTTCATCAACTCGATAGAGCGTAATCAATGTCCAAATAGGATCGCTTCTGTTTACATTAAGTGGGATAAGTTGCCCATTGGAATCTGCCAGATCGCTCATTGGGGAAAATATTTTTCCCTCCTTATGGTGCCGCAAAATAGATTCCGACAAGGATTTAATGATGTCCTGAAATGGCAGCCCAAAAGGCGTAATTTGCAACTTGGTGAATCCCTGTTCCATTTTTGGCCTCAGGATTTCCCGATTCTTGGCCAACTGCCTCTTGATATCCGCAAAGCTCGGAAAAACATGCTCCTTGCCATCCAGATCCTTGATTCCGATTTCCCCAGAAGAAAGTCTTTCCAGCAACTTATTCTTTTCGAGAATTCGCAGCTGCGAAACGTAGTCCTTCATCAGCTCTGGCAGTGGCAACTCCGGAAAATCCCAAATCTCCTCATGGAGAACGGCAATCTTTTCTTCAATTTCCAGCTGCATTCCTTTGGCCTCATCCAATTTCCCCGCTTCTACTGTCGCATCAAAAACCCGCTTCTGCTGGCGCAGTTCGGAAAGTAGCGAGGTGAGTTTTTGGCAATTTAATTTCATGGTCAATAATTTCAACTTTTATTTTGTAACCCGATTGAGAATCCTCTTGAAAACGCTGGTTTTGGGCTTGGGTTGATCAATTCTCACAGCTGTCCGTGTACCAGATTTGAAATTGGTCTCGCGTCTAAGTACCCTATCCAACTCCACACGTCTAAAACCACGATGCCATGCGGCGCAGGACACCTCTCTGGACTCAGTATAATACGAGCCTAAATTACAACAGACCCGGCCATTACCCTGCCAATCATCAATTACCTGGTTAGTTTCTTCCAGATGAATAATGAACTGAGTAATCCATTCCTCTAGTGTCAAGCCATGCTCATGCGCATACTGCGGAAGACTCTTTATAAGATCAAGATATCTCTCTGGATGTTCATAGGAATCGAATTTTAGCCTGTCGCCAACCATCTTTCTTTCTCCTCCTCCTGGAATATCAATGTCCGACTCAATAAGTGAAACGATAAATCCCGAAAATACACCTCCCCGTTTGGATAATATCTGTTTTTTCGTTTTACCTCCGTGCTCCTTAGCTTCGAAATTTTCTGGAAAATAGACCATTTCTCCCGTTTCATCAAACCTGTAAGTGCGCGATGGATCTGCAGCCCAGACAGGATCGCTGGTATTAACCTCCAAAGCGACTAGCTGTTCATTGGGATCACTCGGATTATTCTTCGGAGCGAAAATTTTGCCTTCTTCGCAATGACGAACGATTACCGTAGAGAGAGCACTAATCATCCAGGCCACTGAACATCCAAACGGCGTAATTTGCAACTTGGTGAATCCTTGTTGCATTTTCGGTCTCAGAATGTCTCGGTTCCGGGCTATTTGTTTCTTGACATCTGAAAATTCCGGATAGGTATATTCCCTGCCATTCAGGCCCCTAATACCAATTTTCCCAGGAATAGATTCTAAGCTCCGCAATAAACCGCTTCTCTCCAATATCCTTGTTTGGGAGACATAATCTTTCTTCAATTCCACCAGCGGCAACTCCGGAAAATCCCAAATCTCTTCGTGCAGAATAGCGACTTTGTCTTCAATTTCCAGCTGCATTCCCTTGGCCTTGTCTAGGTCACCTACGTTAATTGTCGCGTCAAAAACTCGCTTCTGCTGACGCAGTTCGGAAAGTAGTGAGGTGAGTTTTTGGCAAGTGAGTTTCATAGATTATTTGGGAAAACGGACCATAAGACGAAAGCCTAGATCGTTGCCCCGAAAAACCGGCGAATAATGATATACGTTCGATAACCCGCCCAGGATAGAACTGCCACCATACAGATGATGACCGTTCTTGAAATTATCTTGAAACCACTCCCGGCTACTCGTTTCTCCCCATTCCGGATGGAAAGCATTACCAAGATAATTCCACTCGATAGCACGGGGCAAACATACATCTTGTGAATTAGCACGAAGCAACTCAGCAAAAGCGGTCTTCAACGCATCGCTATTTAGCTCATTGCAAGAAACAAGGTATCGGGAAAACAATGGCCTATGTTCATCTTTTTGAATCGCACCAACTTTACGAAGAACGACTAGTGTTTCACCCAAAGAATCATTTGAATACTCCCCAACTGTTACCTCTCCATCAGGTTTGGGCCGACCATCCACGAGGACCCATTCACCATTGAGTAGGGATGAATCCTTAGTAATACGTTTTCGCTGAACCTGTTCAAAAAAATATTCCGGCTTGTTAATCCATCCCGGAAAATCTTTATCCGGCGTCATTTCTTCCTTCGGCAAATAATGCAACTCAAAACCAATCGATTCCCAATACTTAAACTTTTCGAGAGTAATCGACTTGGGGAGTGGCGGGACATCAATATGCTTACCAAAGAATCCTTCGATAACCTCACTCTCTTTTTTGATTAATTCGCGAAATTCCAGTGGCACGACCTGCTCATAAAAAATCGCGATTTTATTTTCTAAATCTGACTGGATCGCCCTGGCTTTATCGAGCTCGTTCAAGTGCAACGCCATGTCAAAACCAGCCTTGAGCTTTTGGATTTCGGATATTTCAGCAGCGATTTGTTGGCAATTCGACTCCATATATCAACATTGTACACCAAGTTTACCATTCTCTAAAGCCACCCAAACTCACCGCTCGTACGACAAAACGTCACTCGAAATTTAGTATATACACATGTATATACACGTGTATATACATGTGTATAGCATTGGTACGTACCACAAAAAACCGCCCCACTCGGGACGGCTTTTCTGAAAGATTCTTGAATAACTATTTCTTGCTGATAATGGATTCCGCAATATTCTTGGACACCTCGGCGTAATGGCCGAATTCCATGGAATAGCTAGCACGGCCTTGCGTCATGGAACGCATCTGGGTGGCATAACCGAACATAGTGGCCAGCGGCACTTCAGCATCGATCACCTTCACCCGGGCATTGCCTTCACCGCGATCGGTAATTTCCTTGATCATGCCGCGGCGAGCGTTGAGATCGCCCACCACGTCGCCCATGAAGTTCTCAGGAGTAATAACCGCCACTTTCATGATTGGTTCCAAGAGAATTGGATTGGCCCGTCGGCAAGCTTCTTTGAAAGCCATCGAGCCAGCGATTTTGAAAGCCGCTTCAGATGAATCGACATCGTGATAGGAACCATCGTAGAGTGTTGCTTTGACATC
Source organism: Patescibacteria group bacterium (assembly GCA_004297805.1). Taxonomy (GTDB): domain Bacteria; phylum Patescibacteriota; class Minisyncoccia; order Moranbacterales; family SCTJ01; genus SCTJ01. The sequence continues at coordinate 5,966 of SCTJ01000082.1, forward strand.
CACTACTGGATAGCCCGCCAACACACCATTACTCATGGCCTCGCGTACACCCTTTTCAATTGGCGGAATAAATTCTTGCGGAATAACGCCACCTTTAATTTCGTTCTCAAATTCGAAGCCCTTGGTTTTGTCTTCTTGGGGAGCCACGCGCAGCCAGCAATGACCATATTGTCCACGACCACCAGACTGTTTGATGTATTTGCCTTCGGCTTGAGCCTCTTGCTTGATGGTTTCACGATAAGCCACTTGCGGTTGACCAATATTGGCTTCTACATGAAACTCGCGCTTCATGCGATCGATAATAATGTCCAGATGCAGTTCGCCCATACCGGACATGATGGTCTGGCCCGTTTCTTCATCGGTACGCACGCGGAAAGTCGGATCTTCTTCGGACAATTTCTTGAGCGCAATACCCATCTTCTCTTGATCAGCTTTGGTCTTGGGTTCAATGGCAATATCGATCACCGGCTCTGGGAAAGTAATATTCTCCAGAATCACGGGCTTGTCTGGATCACACAAGGTGTCACCGGTGGTGGTAAACTTCATGCCCACCAAAGCCCCAATGCCACCAGCATAGAGTTCATCGATTTCTTCACGATGATTGGCATGCATGCGCAAAATCCGACCAATCCGCTCGCGTTCTCCCTTGGTGGAATTGAGCACGTAGGATCCAGCTTTAATGGCGCCGGAATAAACTCGAAAGAAAGTCACCTGCCCCACAAATGGGTCGGTAGCCACTTTGAAAGCCAAGGCGGAAAAAGGCTCTTCATCCAAAGCTTTGCGCTCCACTTCATTTCCATTGTCCGGATCAACACCCTTGACCGGTGGAATATCGGCTGGCGATGGCAAATAGTCAACCACTGCATCCAGCACTAACTGCACGCCTTTGTTGCGAAGCGCTGTGCCGGTCATGACCGGAATAACTTTGGTGTGAATCACCGCTTGGCGCAACACCCGTTTCAAATCCGCTACTGCAATTTCTTCGCCATTCAAAAATTTCTCAGTCAATGTGTCATCCTGTTCAGAAATTTTCTCCACCATCTTTTCGCGCCATTCCTTGGCCTTGTCCAGCATGTCAGCTGGAATTTCTCCTTCAATCACCTGTTCGCCTTTATCGCCGGCGAAAGTCATGGCTTTCATAGTCATGAGGTCGACTACTCCCTGAAAATCACCGCGTTCGCCAATCGGCAATTGAATGGCCACAGCATGCGGCGTCAATCGATTCCAAATAGATTCTAGAGCTACATAAAAATCCGCGCCTTCCTTGTCGATCTTGTTGATGAAACACATGCGAGGCACGTTGTATTTCTCGGCTTGGCGCCACACTGTTTCCGACTGCGGCTCCACGCCTTCCTTGCCATCAAAGACCACCACCCCACCATCCAAAACGCGGAGTGACCGCTCCACTTCCACCGTAAAATCCACGTGGCCCGGCGTGTCGATAATGTTTATTTGATGATCCTTCCAAAAACAAGTGGTCGCGGCGGAAGTAATGGTGATGCCGCGCTCTCGCTCTTGCTCCATCCAGTCCATCGTCGCTTCACCTTCATGCACCTCACCAATTTTGTGAGTGATACCGGTATAGAACAAAATGCGCTCCGTGACCGTGGTTTTTCCGGCATCGATATGAGCGATGATTCCGATGTTGCGATATTTTTCGATGGGGTACTGACGAGGCATAAGTTGAAATATGACCTATAGGCCCCTTAGGACTTATAGGATTTAATAAATTTATTTTTAGGCAAAGTGCGCGAACGCCTTGTTGGCTTCGGCCATGCGGTGCACGTCCTCTCGTTTCTTCATGGCAGCACCCGCCTTGTTGGAAGCTTCCAAAAATTCATCAGCTAGTTTCTTGCCCATGCCCTTACCCTTGCGCTTGCGGCAAGCATCGATAATCCAACGCATCGCCAAGGCCTGTCGGCGATCTCCGGAAACTGGGATTGGCACTTGATAGTTGGCGCCACCCACCCGGCGTGATTTGAGTTCCAAAAGTGGAGACACGTTCTTGATAGCTTGTTCAAATATATTCAGACCACCCTTTTTGGTCTCCTCGTGGATAATATCAAAGGAGCCATATAGAACCTTCTCAGCCACACTGCGCTTTCCATCGCGCATAATCTGACTGACAAATCGACCGACTAGCACGTTGCCGTACTTCGGATCTGGTTTCCATTGTTTATCGTGTACTCGTTTTCTTCGTGACATATTTGATTCAATTTCTAATCATTAATTCTCTCTATTCCGCCTTGGCCTTAGGTCGCTTGGCTCCGTATTTCGAGCGACCACGATTGCGCTTGTCCACCCCCGCCGTGTCTAGCACGCCACGTACGATATGATAGCGCACACCTGGAAGATCCTTCACACGACCTCCACGCACCATCACAATGGAATGTTCCTGCAAATTGTGACCCACTCCTGGGATATAAGCGGTGACTTCCATGCCATTCGTCAAACGTACGCGAGCAATCTTGCGGAGAGCTGAGTTTGGTTTCTTTGGAGTAGTTGTGGCCACTTTGAGACACACCCCCCGTTTGAAAGGGCTCTGGGTCGTCACTGGCTTATTCTTGAGCGTGTTGAAAACATAGGTCATGGCTGGTGACTTGGATTTGCGTTTGACCAATTTGCGACTGCGTTTCACCAATTGACTGATGGTTGGCATACTGATTTCCTGGTTGCGTTAGATTGAGTAATTATATTGAGTAAATAAAAACAAAAGCTGCTAGGCAGCTAGCGAACGTAATAGTACAAAACGTTGGCCACTTTGTCAACATGCCTTAAGGAGCTCTGAGGGCTGTACCAATGCCCTTCCTGACTATTAATCCCCTTTGAGCCTAGTCTTACCCTAGCCTATTCCCAAAATGTAGTGGAAATACAAGTTCAGCATGAAGGTCAGGAAAATTCCCAGCGGTCGCGAGTAAAAGAGCAGAATAATCAGTAAAAACATGAAGCCAAACTGTTCCAACATGATTTTCATTTCGGTATTAATCGGCAGCAGCGAAAAGAGCAATTTCGAGCCATCTAGAGGCGGAATAGGGATCAAATTGAAAAAAGCCAGAAACACATTGACCACGCCAATCATAGTGAAGAGCAGAAAGAAAATGGCGGCAAATGAGCCATAGATATTTTGGGCTAGTTCGGTGTAACCGCCACCGCTCACGGCTGAAAAAAAGTTGCTAATTATTTCCACCTTCACCATAGAATTGGGGAAATAAATGAGACGAGCTGCAATGCCAAAAACAATCGCGATCAGGATGTTGGACAGCGGCCCGGCCACGCCCACCAGGGCCGGTCCATATTTTTGATCGCGCAAGTTATATGGATTGTAGGGCACGGGTTTGGCCCAGCCGAAACCCATGTGAAAAAAAGTGATCATGAGAATCGGCACCACCAAGGATCCCCAGATTTCCAGGTGACGGAGTGGATTGAGCGTTAGCCGGCCAGCATATTTGGCTGTCGGGTCACCCAGCCACAAAGCCGCCATGCCATGGGAAACCTCATGGATGACCACCGACATGATCAAAATCATGACCTGAAAAACGATGAGAACTAGTTCGTTCATGCCATTGCTATCCAAAATAAATAATGACTCTTGCCAAAACCTACTGCCTATGGTACCGTGAATGACGTAATAAATCAATATTCTATAACCTTGTATGTCTCGAGTCTGTTCAGTTTGTGGTCGCGGAGCGAAAGCCGGAAATTCCCGCAGTCATTCCAACATTGCCACTAAACGAAAATTCAGCGTTAACGTGCAGTCCAAGAAAGTGGACGGCCAACGCATCAAGATTTGCACCAAGTGCATCAAGACGAAAGTCAAACCAGCGCGCGTGCGCGTCAAGAAAGCTGCTTAGTTTGAAAAAGATACTTTGAAAAATCCCCTTCGGGGGATTTTTTCGTGACACAAATTGAAAACCGACCACTCTTGTCACCTCCTTGGTGAGTGGCCGGTTTTGCAGCGTCGCGACTTTGCCGCTTAAGCTGCTGGTGTAATGAATTCGAGAATCTTCCGGTTAGCTTTGCTGAGCACCGAAAGAAGAGCCAGGGCAATGACGATGTTCATGAGGATTTCCGCCCAGGGTTCCCATTCGGTTCCATCCAGACCGAGGTAATGGCCTATCCACAGTGCACAAGCCATGACCACCTGCAGACCCATCTTGATCTTGCCGACGATCGTATGCTGATAGATACTCCGCCGTTGCCCATTGACGAACAAATTGGCGTAGAGCAGCAACAGCAGCTGACCGCCCAGTTCGACCGCGATCAGCGTCACCCAGGCCATGATGGGAATGATGTCTCTCCCCCACCAGAACAACACTGGTAGGATAAAGAGCTTGTCGGCCAGACCATCGAACAAGTCACCGAACCCGCTGCTTTTCTGCTGGCGGAAGCGAGCCACCTTGCCATCCGCCCAGTCAGTAAAGGCGAAGAGCAAGAAGACCATGAAGCTTGTCCAGGAGCCTGGATGGAGGACATAGTCCAACGCGATGACGACCAACCCTCCAGGGATACGAACGGCCGTCCAGACATCGTGATGCACCACCGCGAGCTTGCTAGTGATCCACCGCACCCACCGCTGTTCCTCCTGGAAGCGGGGATCGGTCACAAACTTCCCGGCATAGCTGAACATCCATAGTATCTGTTCCAAGCCAATCCCCCTTTCCTGTCGGTGATGTCCCGGTGGATATGTTTACCCTCGAAAACAACTGCCTTGCCCATGATGATAACTTTTTTGATAGGACCTCGTCAAATTATTCTACAAATTGAAAACCGGCCACTCTTGTCACCTCCTGGTGAGTGGCCGGTTTTCGATGTCTGGCGATGTTGATCGCCGTTATCGATTGTTGTGTGAGAAGTTTGATCTGCTACTTCTTCTGGTCCAGCCCAAGGTCGATGTGGAGCTCGTCCCGGTGCACGCGAATGACCTCGAGTACCGGATTCGGGGCGTTGAGAACCTGACGCCCGGAGACGAAGAAGTTGGCGCCACGCCTGAGGGCGTTGGCCGGCGTGTCAACCCGCGCCTGATCGTGCTTGTCCACGCCCGGCGAACGAGTGCCCGGGTTGACGATGATGGACTGCGGGTAGAGACCTCGCAGCATCGGCGTCTCCTCCGGCGAGCACACGAAGCCGTCCGCCCCACCCCGCATGGCCAGCTTTGACAGCCCCTTCACCGCCGTCAGCGGCTGTCGACGGTAGACCTCTTCGCACGTCCCGTTGGGACCAGCCTTGAGAGAGGTCAGCACCGTCACCGCCAAGACCTTCGTCGGCGTGCCCCTGAGGGTCTCGACGGCCGCCTTGACCATGTCCGAGTTGCCTGAGGCATGGACCGTCACAGCCCACGGCGGACACGGCAGGAGGTGCTTGGTGATGTTCCTGACCGTATTCTCGATGTCGTGGCTCTTGAGGTCGGCCATGACTCTCCCGTAGACCTGCGCCTTCGGCAGCAGATCCTTGATGCCGAGGTTGAAGATGACGTCATTGAACTTGATGATGCTGCCGGTCGGCCTCAGCGGGTCGAGCAGGGTCAGCACGTCCTCCCAGTCAGCCTGGTTGTCGACGGCCACGATCATCCGGTTGTTGGCCTCGGCCTGGGCACTGCAACGCTCCATGAGACCGTTCATGATGAGATAGCGCCGAACGTCATGGAGGGTCATGCCCGGCCACACGCCGACGTCGATCCCCAGCTCGCGGAACTTCTGCTTCCAGCCCTGCTGGCGATCCACCAGTACCACGAACGGCAGGATGCTCAGCCCCATCGACCGAGCCTTGAAGTGGGGCGCGGCCTTGGACTCGCCATCGGTGATGACGTCGTCGATGCCCGCGACCCGTTCGCCGGGCGCGGCCTCGCCGATGTAGTCCGCCTTGGCCACCCGGCCTTCCTTGGCCTTCTCGCGCAAGGTGAGGTAGGGCAGGCTCGTCCGATCGGCGATGAGGCCGGCGAAGCAGCTGACCGAATCCGGGATCTCGTAAAACTGCTCGGCCCCCATCCGCCGCAGCGGGTTGGCGAAGAGATCGGCGATGAAACCGAGGGTCGGCGGATGCCGCCGAGCCTGACGCAGATTGATGTAGATGTCGGTCACGCCGCCGCCCTTGAGCGGCAGGTTGCGCTTGTTGTCGAACTTGATAAGCCCGTAACGCAGCAAGACCTTGATGACCTCATCCTGCTCCCATGGTGCGAGCCATGGGTGGTCCGACAGCCCGAAGCTGTCTGCTCCTGGCGAGAACTGCATTCTCAATCTCTGCATCTTCTGCACCTCTTCCTTTCTGTTAGTTGACCTACCTGTTGGACTCGTCTAGGCGGGCACCTTCTTGAGCTCGTAGGTGTACGAGGCGATGCCACTCCCCTTGGGCGGCACGACCCACCACACACCTTCCGTCTCCGTCCGATGGTTCTCAATGTACTGCTCGGCTTCCACCTGGTCTTTGAGACCGGGAATCAGCGTCCCACGTGGCGGAATCACTCCCCAACTCTCATTGGGTTTTTCCATGTCACCCCCTCCCCTCAGGTTGCAAGTAAAACTTCCAAATACTTCTCAATTGTTCAGGAACCTCCTCCTTGCTCCCGACTATACAAGACGAGCGATAAAAGTCCAGCCAAACAAAATGGACGAATAAATAAATGAAGAGACCCCGCAGACATTCGCCTGCAGGGCCTCATTTTCGACGTTGCGGAGTCAGAGCTCCGCTCGGAACTTCGTGGAACAGTACTCGCACTTGCGGACAGGTTCCTTCTTGAACGACTCGAGAGTGCTGGCCCGACTCGCGATGCGACAATGCGTGCACTTCACTCGATACACGCCGCCCCAGTCGCGATAGACCTTGGCAGACTGCAATCCCGCATCCGGCTTGGGCGGAGACCTGTCGTGCGCGTTCCGGTGACGCTCAGCCGCCGCAGGACTCAGCACCACCTGGCACTGGTTGCATTTGCGATCGCCTCCACTGGCGTTCGCGAACGTGGCCGATGCGCCGCTACAGTTGCGCCATCTTCTTCTCTTCATTGACCCTCCTCTTTCCGCGTCCCGCGAACACCTGGTAGAACTGGTGAATCCAGAAGAGCGCGAGGAATCCGCCAGGTACTACCGCCCACCAACTGACGTAGCTGATCAACGAAGTCAGAATCGCCACTCCCAGCACCACCTGGGGGTTGCGCTCCAGACCATCGGTGATGTGCGCATAGAACCGAGCGATCGGATTCTTCATGTCGCCGCTCCTCCCTCCGAGTCATACTGACGCAACTCTCTCTTCCGCCTCCTGCTCGCCAGAACCGAGCGATGGATCTGAAAAGCAACGAACGAAAGTTGAACTGCGCTGCAGAAGAAGATCTGCGGCTGCGCGGCGCTGAAGTACAGCGCCACCACGGGTGCGAAGAAGATCAGGTACGCAACAGGCTTGTATTGATTAAGCCCGTCGTCCAGCCAGCCGTAGAACCGAATGACCGGGTTCATGTCGCAGTGCCTCCCGTACAATCCCCCTTCCGTTCCGGCGGTGACTTACACAGACCCTTGCCCATGAACGCCAGGACGATGTCCCAAAGGGTGCAGACAAACACGATTCCGAGCATAGTATTGAAGCCGACCTTGATCCAGCGGATGTCAGTCACCCATCCAACCAGAGCTCCAATCACCATGATCGCCGTGTTGCGCTCAATGTGCCTGAAATACCAGTCGACTATCTTAGGCGGTACATCATAGAGCTTCATCATCATCCGCTACCCGCCATTCAGCGGGACGATGCTGAGGATGCAGCCCGCGGCCACGACCCCCGCTGCCATAGCCAGGTTCGGGTGGCCGAAGTGGATGAGGGCCAGTCCCCCACCACTGAAGGCCAGCGATACACCTAGGACTCCCACGATCAGCATGTTCGCTACCCTCCGTTCAGCGGAACGGTGATGAGGATACAACCCATGGCCACAGCGATCAACACGCCACCCACGATCAAGTGACTGTGCGTAACGAGGGCCAGGCCTGAGACATCCAGGACCAGCGCCGTACATGCAGCTACCATGATCCAGAAGCTGCTCGGACTCTTGGCTTCCTTCTCCCGCAGCCAGGCGTACAGCCGGGTCGACTTCACGAACGACTTCATTTTCTGCAACATCGCTTTCCCCTCCCGCGTCTGTTGGTTGCCTACTTGTGCACCAGATGAAGATAGCTGACCAGCTGGAACACTAGCATGGTCAGACTGAAGACCACCACTGGCCAGGGCAACTCCATCTGCATCCGGTAGTAGTTGACCGGATTCAGGATGAACTTCGCGTAGTTCCGCAGCGACCCAAGCGACGGCTTGGTCATGAACTCCATGCTCACCTC
>SCTJ01000222.1 GCA_004297805.1 Patescibacteria group bacterium
GAACACAACCACCCGCGCCCCGTGTTCCCCGACTATCTTGCCGAGCAAGGCATTCTTCCTGACCCAGCCGCCTGCTGCGAGGGCGCCATCCCAGTCCCTGGCGGCCCCGTTGAACTCGGCAGCCAGGGTGAGGCGCTGCAAATCGGCTTGGATGCCTTCCTGCTGGACATAATGGCGCGCCAACTGTTCGGTGACGACGTTGATCTTGTCGCGTTCCTGGTCGCCGCGCGCCAGTGCCCGCAACTGATGCGTCACCTGCTCGATACGTGCCTGGTTTTTGGCGGACTGCATTTCCAGATCGGGTGAACTCAGTTTCAGCAGCAAATTGCCATTGGTCACCCGCGCGCCGTTGGCCACATGGATTTCCTCGATCCGCGATCCGGCGGGCGCATAGACATACTGGATTGCACTGGTGGTCAGCACGCCCGGCGCAGCCACATGGCCTTGCCAGGGAATGACCAGCGCCAGGGCCAGGGCGGCGATCACCCCGCCTAAACGCCTACGTCCGTTGCGGCTCAAGGTTGGGCGTAGCGTCCACCAAATGTGAAGCTCGCGCCACACCGGCATGGCGATGAACCAGCCGATTTCGACCAGGGCAAGAAAAACCCCGAGCACCTTGGGAAAGGCGTGGTACACCAGGATCGCGATCCCCGTAAATAACAGCAAGCGGTAAATCCAGGTGGCCAGGCCAAACAGCGTCAGCCAGCGTTGCTCCGGGGCCGCGCCGGAAAATCCCAGGAATCGGCGTAGCCAGGCGCGCGCCGAGCTGAAGGCGCGCTCATGGAGATTGGGAAAATTGAGGGCATCCGATAGCAGGAAATAGCCGTCGAAACGGATAAACGGGGTGAGATTGATCGCCAGGGTAATAATCAGCACCGTGCTGGCCTGGACGAACAAGGCGCTGCGCACCGGGCCGTCCGGCAGTGCCAGCCAAGCCAACAGTGCCAGCAGGCCAAACAGTCCTTCGGCGGCAATGCCGGCGATACTCACCAGGAATCGCTGGCGGCGTTCGCGGAG
>SCTJ01000223.1 GCA_004297805.1 Patescibacteria group bacterium
CTTGGTGGCTTCCCGATGGTAGCCGTCATTGGTGCAGCCATTTTGGCCGGAGGCAAGTTTAAGCGTTGGTTCTGGCTCTGTCTGAATGGCGGACTACTGTTCGCCGTGGGGTTCGTCCACTGGCTATTCTTCCAGAGCGTATACAGCATACAAGCCCTCTGTCCGTGGTGCATGATTGTCTGGACTGTCAGCATCACCTGTTTCTGGTACATCACACTGTATAACATCGATAAAAAGAACATTAAGCTGCCCAAGGGTAGACCACAAACTGCTTACAAGTGGGTCCGCAAGCATCATCTCGATATCCTCGTACTCTGGTTCCTGATTATTGCCGCCTTGATCCTCAAGCACTTCTGGTACTACTACGGAAAACATTTGTCCTAAACGAACGTCCCCAGTTATGAAAAACAAAAAACCGCTCATCCAAAAAGGTGCCGAGGCTCCCGCCCAATTCCTCGACAGAACGGTCGTGACCACGCAAAAACTAACAGAAACACTACCGGCCAACGACTTGGTCAAAAAAACTGGCAATTACTGGCACATGCTCGGCCCAGGGCTGACTACCGGCGCATCAGACGATGACCCGTCCGGTATTGCTACATACTCACAAGCGGGTGCACAATTTGGATACCAATTTTTATGGCTGGCAGCCTGGACATTCCCATTGACTGCTATCGTGCAGGAGATGTGTGCTCGCATTGGCCTGGTAACCGGCCAGGGGCTCGCTGCTAACATTCGTACCCACTTCAGCAATCGAGTGCTGTATATATGTGCAGCACTACTTTTTATAGCCAACGCCGTAAACATTGGTGCTAACCTCGGCGCCATGGCCAAGGCAGCACAACTACTCAATCCGCAACTGGGCTATGGCTGGTTGGTGGTCGGCTTTGCACTCCTGAGTATGTTTTTACAAATCTTCACCCCCTATGTACGCTACGCTCGCTATCTCAAGTGGCTCGCTATGGTGCTATTAGCCTATGTCTTCTCGGCACTGCTCGCCCACTTAAATTGGGGTGATGTGATGTCCCATGCGCTCATTCCAGAGTTGCATCTTGGCAGGGATGAAATCATATTGCTCTGCGCCATCCTTGGTACAACTATTTCGCCTTACCTCTTTTTTTGGCAGACCTCTCAAGAAGTTGAGGAGCAAATACTGCAAGGTAAAACTACACTGC
>SCTJ01000083.1 GCA_004297805.1 Patescibacteria group bacterium
AAAGTCGAGCCCGATAAGGCCGTGGCTTGATTAGATGTTTTTTCGCAGACACTGGCCGCTCGGAAGCCGGCCGCCAGATCCATATAGCAGTAATTTTTTCCTAGCTCCAGCGTAGCCTTGGGAGCAACGGCATCACAGGCAACCGTGCCCGCCGCCAGAGTTTGAGGGGCTGGACGGAGTGCTGGGTGCAGCACATATCCCCCCGCGCCATTGTTCGAGTTGGCCCCGAAGGAAATGTCTCCAAAGGGCAGGCCGTTCCAGCTGCCGAGAGCGACCGGCATGGCGCCAAGCTTGGCGCCCACGGATGTGTTGCTGTTGGCCACCTGGTTTGTACCTGACTGTTGGGTGTTTTGGTTTTGGTGAGCGGTGGTGTTAACCGTATCGACGTTTTTATTTTTTACCGACGGCAAAAAGGGCAACGAAATATACCCTTGGGCATAGGCAAAATATCCGCCACCCAGAATCAGTACGATCCCGCCAACCATCAGGCCCAACAACATGCCACGGGACTTGCCTGAAGGAGCGCCCGGCGGGACGCTGGTGGGAATGTTGCGCATTGGAGGAATGCGTAGTTCCGGAGCAGACATGGGCAGGTTGTCCATAGGTGTCTTTTGAAAAATCTTTACTGGTAGTGTACTCCGGTTCACGGCTGTCAGCAATATTGCCGAGTTTCACCTGCTAGCCTCGGCGCAGACGCACCACATCCGAGGTTGTGACGGGGAGGGTAAATGTGCGGCCGGACGAAGATGGAGCGGCCAGAGCATGCCGGCCAAAATTTTCCGTAGTCTTTTTGAAAATGAAAATCGAGGTAGACCAGAGTGGCCTACCTCGCTTGGAACGTTTCGCGGATGCTCCGACGTGGCGTCAGCCGAGCTTGAGTTCGGCCACCTCGACATCGTGGCCGAGGATCTTGGCCAGGATGCTCTCCAGCGGATGCCTGGATTCGGACGTCGTCACCCGCAGGGCGAAGTCCCCTTCGGAGTTCTTGAAGGCCAGCTCGATCAGGCACAGCTTGGCGGCCGAGAAGTCGCCGGCCCCCAGCCCCGCCACACGGAAGATCCCCACCGGACATCGTGTGGCTCTTTCGTTGCAAACAACTCTTTTACCTCCAAGGACGATAGAATTTATGATACCGCCGCATCACCGGTTGCAGCTTTGGTAGTAATGCTTCAATCGTTGGCACCAGACGTCGAGGCGCCAACCCTTTCAGTAAGGATTCTTTCATTAATCGCTTTAGTGGTTTTGGGAGTGCCGCGTGATCGAGGCTGACGGAAAGTATCTGGGCGGTTGGCGGTATAATGACGTTTCGCAGCGCGAATTGAGAGCGACAAATATCTATCATGGCCGCACTGACTAGGGCTCGCGCTTTAGCCGCATCAGACAGGCTCCGTAAGCATTTTTGTCGCCAGTGTCGAAGCCGAATATATTGATCGCCTCGGATTTGATCGGGTGTACAATATTGAGCTTGAAAAGACTTTAGCAACCGACGGATCGCGAGAGATTGGCCGCTCGGATCAAACAGCGGCTTAAGGTTCTGCCAGGCGTACCAGGTCGCCGGATCGGCCGCTAACTTCTTTTTCATGCTGGCCAGCGTCACCGTTTCAACTTCGATATCAAGATTCCGGTCATAGTAGCGAATAAACCTCGGCTGTCCAGTGGTCAGAACCAGCACATCAATGTCAGAAAATTTGTCGGCGGTGCCGCGGGCCATACTGCCGCCAACAAAAATGGCCTGAGTTGTTGGCTTTCGGCGTTCTCGAGCGACGACATCGTTCAAACGAACCTGCAGGTGTAAGGGGATTTTCACAGTTCAAGTATACCACGCGGCGGCCGCCTAGTGGCTATCCGCGAAAATGAAAATGGCCCACCTTATGATGAGCCTTGCTGCGAACGTTTTTCCGAGCCGTATCCCCACGCCCAGACCATGAGGAGAAGCCCACTGACCGCGAGCGCACCGCCAATGATCAAATAGGACACGACCACCTTCCCGTCCACAGCGCCGATGACCATTGCCCCGCCAACCGCCATGGCAGGAAGATGAATGCCCAGTTCGTAAGCCCGGTACAATCTTCGCATGACTAGGTCCCTCCTGAATACGGGTTTGCACCTGACGAAAGCTTATTACCATGCGAATCAGCTGGCTGTCAATTCAATGCCAGCCCCCATCCGAACCTGCCCCCCACCTTTAGGTGTGGGGGGGTCAGATATTTGTTTGGGCCTCAGTCTCAAGATTGTGGCCGGTGTTTTTTATATCTTTCGGATGACATTAATTGTCTTTTTTGATTCTCATTTTCCTGACCAAGAGTTATCATTCTTTTTCTGAAATCTTCAATAAGAATCAATTCTTTTTTGGATTCGTTTATCTTTTCAACTAACCTTAGGTACATCCAATGAATATTTCCATAATTCCACAAAAATCCATTTATATGATAGATGTCTTTGTTGTCAAAAAAAGTCTGGACAAATGACCCCGGTTTAACAACCTTTGTGTTTAAAGAACCATGAAGAACATTGGAATGCGACCATAGTGAGTTAATGTTATTTTTCATCATTTTAATAAACTTTGATTCCTCTTGGTAATTCTTTTCAAGCCATTTATATGCTTTATCGCTAGCTTGCTCTTTCACCAGAGCAGCACCGTCAGAACCAACTTCATAGTATTCAGTAATATCATCATGTTCTAAAGCATATGCGCTTAAAACCATGCTTTCCAAAAGCATTCTTAAATTTACCTGCGATTGAGAAGCATGAAGTCTCACAATTGCAAGTAAAGTCAAAACCGACACCTTTCTGACCTCGCCAAGAAATAAGTTATAACTAACCGTTCGTGGCGTTGCTTCTTTAATAAAACCCCAAAGCAGTAGTTGCATAGCTCGTGCATGCCGGTAATAATCTCCGTAGTCTTGGGCGGCTTGCATAACCATTTGGTTTTCAGCGCCTGAGACGTTTTCTGGGGTGACTTCAATCATCTACTTTAGGAATTGTTTTAGTAACAGGCCAACGGAAATGATAGGAATTAAATAAATGGAAAGCTTGACTAGAGTGAGAATCCAATATCGACCTCGTTGTCGTGAAAGAATTTCTAGATAGTCAATTAGCATAACCCCTCTATATCGAACATTATACGACGCGTCTTTTTGTAAAGTACGATCTTGAGGATATGGATTATCGCCGAGAAAATCATGCATATCTTTAAGTGTATCCCAGAAAGGTTTATCTAAGGTGTTTACAAACTTTATATCTGGTAAAAATTTATATTTCAAGAAAATTTCATACAATCTCCCGAACTTATTCATCGCTTCAATCTTTTCGGTAATGTAATTCGCTGCTCCCGGAGATTCAGTGACACCAGAAACATGATTGATGTAGTAGTTGCAAACTCGGTTCCAATCACCTTTAAAACCCTGGAGGAATTGGCTGTCCTCAGAACCACTGTACCAGTCCACTAAATACCTAAGGTTAAGTTTACGCATAATCTTGCGGCCCGCTTTCGCGGGCCGCATGGTTAGTTACTTTTTATCATCGACTACTTCCCCTTCCACCGGTCCTTTATCATTGGCACCGGCTGCAGGGCCTGCTTGGGGCCCATTTTGGGCTCCGGCGGCGCCCTGGTAGGCGGCTTGGCCTATCTTCTGCATCGCGTCGGATAGGGCCTTGGAGGCGTTTTCGATGGCTTGCTTGTTGTCGCTGTCCTTCAGCTTCTTGACGTCATTAATCTTCGCTTCGACGTCGGTCCGGACTTCGGCCGGAACCTTTTCGCCGCCGTCTTTCAACGCTTTCTCCGCGGCGTAGGACAATTGCTC
>SCTJ01000124.1 GCA_004297805.1 Patescibacteria group bacterium
GTTGCTGTTGGCGAAGTAGGCGGCCACCAAGTCCTTGACGAGCGTGGAGAACTCCACGTCCGTCATGTCCGAGATCGCCTTGGTGATGACGGACAGGTTGACCGTGACGCTCGCGTTGGACAACAGCCCGGGAACTTCCGCGAGATCGGAGAGCAGTCCCAGGAAGGCGATCTGCTGGATGCCGAGGTCCCACGTTTTCTTGAGGGCTCCCATCTTGGCGGAGATGACATCCCAGTTGTTGGAGGCGAGCGCCTTCTCCACTTCAGGCGTGGCGTACTGGTATCCCATCGCCCACGTCACGATCTTGGCGCTGACCGGAGCGACGCCGACGTCCACCGTGGCGATCTGCGACGGGCCCGCCGCCACGTCCTGGATGCCGCGCTCGAACTTGCCGCCGAGCTGGTAGACCAGGTTGGTCTTGATGTTCTCCATCCACGCGCCCGTCCCGACGATGACCGGGACGAAGTCGGCGATGGGGACCTCGTAGAACTTCTGCTGGATGACCTCGGCCCGGATCTGGGTCGTGGTCTGGATGGTGTACTGGTAGCCGAGCGTCGAGGGGTCGACGTTGCCGTTCGAATTCTTGAGCTCGAGACCATGCTGCCAGCCTACAGTGGCCGGTGCTTCCGCGCTATTGCGCAGTTCCTTGCCGAGGATGTCGTTCTTTTTCATGTTAGATTATCTCCTGTTCCTTGGTCCGGTTTACTGCGCCCCGACGAGCAGGTTGCCCGCCAAGATCATGCGAAACAGCATCCCGTCGACCGCCGGGTCGAGGGCGATGCCGCGCAGCGAGCTGGCCGCGATGGGTTCCATGAAGCCGCTGCCGTCGTCCTGGAGCTGTTGGCCCGGGGCGATCGTGTCGCTGGCTTCCTCCCAGATGACGGGGCCGCCGAAGAAGGCGACCTCGCACGGATCGAGGGCCACGAACGTCGCGGCCTTGACCGTCCGGGTCAAGACGAAGATCGTCTTGTCGCCGGCCGCCGCGGCCACGAACTGCGGGATGTTGCCGACGGTGACGGCGCTGTCGAGCTTGAGGAAGTTGCCGGCGACGAGGGTCGACATCTCGTTGGCGCTGATGATGCCCGAGATGACGCCGCGCGCGGATATCTGCATATCCAATTGGCCGCGAACGGGCGCCAGCGCGAACTGGTTGATGTTCTGGGGGGCTACCGTGGTCATTGTTTTATTCTCCTTGGTGCGGTTTTATTTCTTGGCGGTCGGCTCGGTCGGCTTCGAGCCGTACCGTTCCGCCCCGAGTTTTTCGCGGTCCGCCGGGCTGGTGATGACGAGCTTTTGCGGCTCGCCCCTGCGCTCGGCGGCATTCTTCAGATCCTGGAAATGCGAGGAGGTCTTGGTATCGGCGGCGTTCTTCATTTCCTTCTCCTTCGCCTCCTTCTCCTCGGCATCCTTCTTCGCCTTCTCGTCGGCGTTGCGGCGCTCTTCCTCTTCTTTTTTCTTTTTTTCGTCGGCCTCTTTCTCATCGGCGTTGCGGCGTTCCTGGGCGAGATAGGCATTCTTCAAATCCTTGAACGGCACGTCCTTCCCGTCGAGGACGAACATATAGTCGTCATGGATGTTGTCGAGGGCGTTCTTGAGTTCGTCCTGCGTGGTATCCTTGGCCTCGACTTTGGTCTTCTTGGCCTCCTCGGCCTTGTAAGAGTTGACGAGTTCCTCGATGGCGACCTTCTTGCCGTCGATGGCGACCTCGGCCTTCTTGTCGATCTCGACGGCATTGGCGACGCCGGCGCGCTTGAATAGCAGTTTGAACATGTCGGTCCCTCCTAGGGAATTGCAGATGATTTCGGCCTCGCGCCCATAGCGCGGATTCGGCACCAGGGCCATGTGGGTGTAGTGGCCGTCCAGAATTTCTCCGTCGTAGGGAATGCCGTGATACACGCCCGGCGTCTCATCGACGTTCGTGACGCGGTAGGCGCACGATCCAAAATAGGAGCCGCTCTCCGCGTTCTGGCGGGCGCGCGGATCCCAGATCATGGCATCGATCCAGTCCCAGCCGTCGTCGGCGTTGAACCAGGCGTCGGTGACGATGCCGTGGGCCTTGCCGTCCTCGAAATGGGCGGGGCTGACGGCCTCGTGCTCCTGGTTGATGATCGGCTTGCCGCGGAAGGTGGGACGCATTCGGTCGATGGCATTCTTGCGCAGAAGGAGCGTCATCCCCTTGGGCTGGCCGGTGGCCGGATCAGCTGGGCCCAGGTCCTGGTATCGGACCAGGCCGGGCTCTAGATGCCTGATTTTGACAGGAAGCGGCCAGCCGCCCTCCGACATGGCGTTGCGGTGCTCCCACATGGAATAGGCCACGGCGGCACGCTGCTTCTGCTCGGGGTAATCTTTCTGCGCCTCGGCGGAGGCCATGAATCGGCTTATGTAATCACTCTGGCTCTCGCCGCCGCGGGGCTTGGGCATTATTTCTCGTTGCGTGCCTTGCGCTTGATGTCGGAGCCATGGGCGCGCTTGTACGTTTGGATGTCCTTGAAACGGCCACCCTTGTCGCGGACTGCGTAGAGCTTCTTGCCTTTGGAACTGCGGAGCGTGGTCCGTTTTGATCGTCGCATGCTTTAAGTGTAGACAATGGGAACAGTCCGCGTCAAGTTCCGACCGCGATTGGATCGAGGACTGGAACATCTACGCAGCGGCAATTCCAATCGGAACCTGGATTCGCGCGCCGTCCCGTTGCAGAGTCCACGATCGGCGGCTGATCGTAAAAAAATGTGCGGCCGTCCAGCACACGATGATTGCCGGCATGGGCCCGTTGGGC
>SCTJ01000123.1 GCA_004297805.1 Patescibacteria group bacterium
GCTTCCTCCTGTTGCTTCAGATATTTCTCAAGTTCGTCGTTCGTCTCAAACAACACTGCATAAATCCGTTGCAGCATCGGATTCGCACTGTCGCCTTTCCAATATGCGCCGGCAATGCTTGTGAGTTTGAAATGCCCGATCTTGCCCGTATCTTCAACATGAGGATTTTTACACAGATCAACGAACGGACCGTTCTTTGCAAAGCCGACTGTCTCTGCATCGATCTCATTTACAAGCTGTATCTTATACGGCTGCTTTATCTTCTTCAGAAATGCGATCGCTTCTTTCTTTGGCTCAGTATACGTTTCAAACACCTGCTTCTCTTTCATAATCAGGCGCATATGATCTTCAATAATCGCAAGATCTTCCGGTATCAACGTGCGTGGCAAGTCGAAGTCGTAATAGAATCCATTCTCAACCGGAGGACCGACACCTAACTTCGCTTCGGGGAAAATCTGCATCACTGCTTCAGCCAATACGTGCGCACCGGAATGACGCATTTTTTCGAGATCGGTCCATTGAAGCTGATCGGCTTTGGAAGGTTTCTTTGTCTCAACTTTCTTTATCGAAGTACTTGATGAATCTTCAGCGATTTTTTCGAAGTGCGGCTTTGCCAATTTTAAGTAATCACTTGTTTTCAGTGCGACCGACCGATCCAAGCGCGCCGCATTGAAGTAGAGAGTATCAATTTCTTTAATAGCCGGATCTACAATCAATTCTAATTCCTGATTGAACGAAAATGGTAAAAACGTTCCAACGGGGCTTCCGGCAAGCTTTTCCGCAGTTTCTTGAGACGCGAACGAAATATATGAACCACCGCACAAATCTTTGACGGCATTGAAATCAACCTTCGTGTTTCCCGGCAGAACAGCAAGCACATACTTCGTCGTCTTCTTTCCGATCTTTACCATGAGCACTATGCAATTTGCCGCGTGTGCAGGATCGTTGCCGCGCATAGCACTCACCAGCTGCGTTCGTCCCTCCGGTTCATGATCGATCAGACGATAGTGCGCTTTGTGCTTATCGAGCAAAGCGATCAGTTTGGTGTACATGTCCTGTGCGCCGGTAGTGCTCGGTATTTTATGCGATTTCAAAGGTTTCTTGGACGGCACTTTTGACTTGGGGATCATACGGGTGATCGGTTATCGGTGTTCGTGCGGTAGGAACGGTGTTAACACCGTTCCTACCGCACGCGGGTACTAGATATCCAACGTCTTCAATTCCTTATAACTACTCGGCTTTCGTTTGAGTTCAGTGTCGAAACAATTGAGCATCAACTCACACGTCGCGCCGATGACCATGTCTTTCAGGTGCCCACCCTGTGCATCGAACTCATGTGTTCCCGCGACGAGGTGAAGATGAAATACCGGTTTTCCGTCGAAAGTCGCAACGTTACCGGTGAGGCTCAAGATCTCATACAATCCGGAAAGCGTGTGCCAGTTGTAGTGATCTTCCTTCGTGTCATAGAAGCCGATGGTTGCTTCCGTGAATGAGCCAAGGCCGGTGGTGAATGCGGAAGAGACATGCTCACTGACGAGAAACTCGGTGAAAAGAGCCGCGAAATGGTCACCGGGATCAAATCTTAGAATATACTGCGAAGGCGCAAGTTTCCTGAAGTTCATGACGCTTTTTTAGATTAATTTCTTCTTCATCGTAGGTGGGGTGCCGGTGCGAAGGAATTCATAGAGCACCGCCGCAATCGTTGCGCCGACGATCGGCCCGACCCAGTAAATCCATTGCGTCGCCCAATCTTGCGTCCATACGGCAGGACCGAACGCGCGTGCCGGATTCAGTGCGCCGCCGGAGAGGGGAGCCGCGAGCATGGTCATGATGGCGAGCGCCAACCCAATCGGCAAGCCGGGATTTGTGACGTTAGATTTCTTATCAGTGGTTACGCTGACAATAACAAGCACGAACACAAATGTTGCGAACACTTCAATACCAAATGCCTGCACCGGACTGATGATGCTGCCCATCGTAACTTTCATTGCATCCATTGCTTCTTTCACATTGAAAAATGCTTCTTTGAGTAAACCAATTGCTGCGATACTGCCGAGCAATTGTGCAGCGACATACGGGATAACGAGATCGGCTGGAAATCGTTTGATAAGTGCGAGGCTTACCGTCACTGCAGGATTGAAATGGCCGCCGGAAATATGGCCAAGTGCGTACACAAGCATGCCGATCGTGAGACCGACAACTAAGCCTACACCGACG
>SCTJ01000224.1 GCA_004297805.1 Patescibacteria group bacterium
TCGGTCACGCGACGTTGTTTGAAGCCCGATCTGAGGCCGGCCTGGCCGCTTTGGCCAGAGTCGCCCGGGCCCACCATACGGTTCACATGGTGCTCGGCGACCAGGACAATGTGGAGAGTTTTTGGCACTACTACAGCCCCGACCAGTCAGCAAGCTTTGCTTCGTGCCGCGAACTAATGTTTCAGCTAAAGCGGCCGGCCTTGGTTGCGGCCGACTCTTCCCTGCTCCGCCTGGCTCGCGCGGAAGACATGGAGGCGCTGCTGCCCGTTCACGCGGAAATGGCTTTTCGCGAAAGCGGAATAAATCCGCTTGAGAAGGATCCACATGGATTTCGTCAACGATACTTGCGCCGAATAGAAAAAGATCGAGTTTGGGTGGCTATCGAAGATGGTCGCTTGTTATTCAAGACAGACGTAGCCCTGCACACGTCGGATACTGTCTATCTCGAAGGAGTGCACGTGAATCCGGAAATGCGCGGAACAGGACTCGGCTGCGGACTACTCACGCAGGTTACTGACACTCTCTTGAAAGAAGCGCGCTCAGTTTGTCTGCTGGTAAACGAGGAGAATATTTTAGCGCAGAGACTGTATCTAAAGGCGGGTTTCGAATTTCAAGGTTACTACAAGACTATCTTTGTGCGACCCGGCGCATTGAACTGACCTGCTCGTCATTTCTCAAGAAAACGCGCCACTCCTTTTTTGCAATCCCCGGTCAGACGCGCGGTTGCGTTCGCGTCCACGCCTGCGGCGAGAGCGTCCTCGAAGGCAAGGGCATCGGTTTGATAGAAGAGCCGCTTGGACAGAGCTATCGCCGAGCGACTCGATTTCTGAAAACGTCCTGCGAACTTCTCCACCTCAGATTCAAAATCAACAGCTTCGAAAACGCGATTGACCAGACGACACTCCTGCGCTTGATCGGCTGAAATGTCTTCGCCGGTCGCAATCAATTCGAACGCGACTTTTTCGGAAACGCTGCGCCTCAGGATTGCCATTACCATTGCCGGCACAAATCCGATCT
>SCTJ01000153.1 GCA_004297805.1 Patescibacteria group bacterium
CAAATTTAAATGATAACTGCCGGCAACGCACTCGCGGATTCGCATACGGCGTTGCGTTTGTTATAGCATGCGGACCGCTTGTTTGTACTTCTGAATCTTGCGGATATTTTTTTCCTGTTATTGTTAAGGAAATCTCGCCATTTAATGAAAGCATATCGGGTATGAATTGCCCTATATGCATTAAGTATTCCCCGCCGTCGTCGATTTCTATATCCCCACTTTCCAAATACGCGTCTAGTACTGCGCCATCCGCATCGGAGCCAAATTCGTGTGAATATAAATATCCGTCAGGCGAAGCTGCATATACGCTATTTGTATATTTTGAATCCCCTACCATGACAGTTCTAGCGATTGTCCCAAATACCCAAGAATTATCAATTGTATTATAAATAACATACCTGTCTAGTTCATTTGATTCCGAAGAAGCATATAACCACCATATTTCACTAAACGCACTATTTACCGCAGCATAAATATGCCGCCCTGCACCGTGGTTAAAATCGCCAAATACCTGAGTAAAAACCGGACATTGCAATTCGGTAATCGTACCGTCATAGCGATAAAATCCTCCTTTTGCTACCCAATAAGAAATGCCGTTATATGCGGCTACTGCATGCGGGCCAAATAAACTGCTATTCGCACCTAATGGGCGGAAAGCATAAATATCCGGTAGTCCTACTAGCGTCATCGCATAAAGATGCGTGTCCGTAAAAATAAGTGTTTCCCCACGTAAAAACAAAGCGCAATAAATTTCATTCCCATATTCTAGCCGTTTATCTCCTGCGGTATTGCTTAATAATGGTGTCCATAGTGTATAATCCTCCATTGAGCACCAGCGAATAAGTAGTGGATCATTACTTACGCCATCGTGTGCACCTAGCGCAACAATCTGCCGTTCATCGGCTGCTACATAAATACCCTTATTTGTAGCTGGTGCTTGCGTTATGCGCGTAGCTCTATTTGCTGTCCCTAATGAACTACGCCATACATAAATTGCGCCATCATAAACATTTGCTAATAAATCTTCTCCCCAAATTGCGAGACTCCATACACGCGATTGCAGGACCAGTCCGCTCGTTGCGCGGGGGGTGCCCCAGGTAGACGCTCCCCAAGTCCCTGCGCCCCATCCTAGCCCTTGTACGGCGTATTCATTCCCTACGTTGATTTCGTAGGAATACGCTACAGCGTTTCCGCCTCCGGTTGCATTCGCGTTAGCATTACTTGCAGCCGTAATAGTATACGCATTTGCATTCGTAACACCTGTAACGGTATATTCACCGCTAATTGTTAAGCCGCCAACCACTGTAGCACCGCTATAATGAACATAATCACCAACAATGCAACCATGTCCATTGTGCGCAACAGAAACGATAGCTGAACCATTTGTTGTTGTAAACGGATTGTTTGCTTCAGTACCACTAATACGAATTGGCGTAATGTCATAAAGCGTTCCCCCCTGTACTACGTATAATTTTTTATGCGTCCCAAAAGCCATGAAATACTCTTGCCGCGTAGATACCCAATCTATCGCAGCGCGAGCCTTACCTTGAAACATCGACTGACTTAATTTTACCCATCCGCCTAATTTTGTAGGTTTACCCTCAAAAAAGCGTACATGATCCCCTGTTTTCCAAAGTAGCCCTTTCCCTACCTCTCTATCGGTTGCTTCGGTATAAAAACCGGGTTTGAAGGGAATATTACTTAAAGGCATATTAAATAGCTAAAGTACAAGAAGTTAAAGTTCCGGCTGCATCTGTAAAAGTACCCGAGTTAACAGTAAAAGTTTCAGAAGTATTTATGGTAAGATTTGTACTATCTGCACCTAAACTTAGCGTATTTACATTAAAAGTTGTGTCTGAATATACGCCACTATACTCGCATAAATTATAAG
>SCTJ01000225.1 GCA_004297805.1 Patescibacteria group bacterium
GAGATCGATCTCCCGGTCCCGCCGAGCCTTGCACCGGCCTTCGATGCGCGAGCCGATCCCCCTCGCCCTGTTCATATCGTCATCAACGCGGTCCGCAGCTTCAACATGTTGTGCGCGGTGCACACCAGCGACCACTCGTGCCGCACCCGATGCAGGCCCCGCCTGAGGAACTGCCGGAATCTTCTTGCCTGCTTGATCTGTCCGAACACCGGTTCCACGATGACCTTGCGCCGACTGTAGGCCTTCTGCCCGCGGGTCGTGAGGAGCTTGCGCGCCATGCGCTGACGCAGCGTCATATCCGTTCGGGGTCTCCCCCGCGGCGCCGGTCGCGTCTCGCCATGCTTCTGTCGACCTGTGGCGATGAACGGCTCGATGCCCTTGGTCTCCAGAGCCCGGATGTTTTCCTCCGACCAGTACCCCGCGTCCGCCAGCACTTCCTGCGGCTGGCTGTTCAGCACCTTCTCGACCGCCTCCACCGCCGGCTGCAACTGGTTCACATCCGCAGCCATCGGTGTCACGTGCTGCGCCACGATCACCTGGAACGTCTCGTCCACCGCGACCTGCGCGTTGTACCCCTGGATGAACCCGTCCTTCGTCTTCTGGATCTTCGACTCCGGGTCGGTGAAGTTCCGTTGCGCCTTGTCGGGTGGTGTAGCCGCCTCCGGGTCCTTGCCCTCCGCCACGGCCTTCTTCTTCGCCTCGGCTTCGATCGCCGCCTTCGCCTCCCGAATCTTCTTCAGCCGCGTCTCGCGGCGGGCCAGCTCTTCTGGCAGCTCGTCGCCGCGGCGGTCCGGACCGTAGCGGCGGTCCTCCTCGCGGTCCGTCGCCTCCGCCTGGCGGAACATCTCCTTGATCTCCTGCTTGAGCGCCGCCTCCTTCTCCACCATCCGGCCGTAGCTCATCGCCTTGTGCTTCGACGCGTTGGCCTTGATCTTCGTCCCGTCCACCGCCACCCGGCCCAGCTTCACCAGCCCCGACTCCCGGCAGATCACCAGGACCTGCTCGAACAGCCCCGACAGCGCCTCCTCGTGCCGCT
>SCTJ01000226.1 GCA_004297805.1 Patescibacteria group bacterium
GCTCTCGCTGAGCGGATCGGCGACGCCCTTTGTCGGCGATCCGAACGGCAAGTTCGTGACCGTCGTCAGCTCTGAAAACACGAGCGCGACCGTGAGCCAGAGCGTCACCGCAGGTCCGGGCACGTTCGTCGATCTCGCGGGGAATCTGGCGTCGAACTCGGTCACCGTTTCGAACATCAACATCGACATGACGCCGCCGTTGATCACGTCGACCTTCAGCCAGGTACTGCCGGCAAGCGGCTGGTTCAACGCGACGACGCCGCTCCCGATCACGCTGACGCTGACGGCGTCCGACGCGCTGTCGGGCATGTCGGGCGCCACCACGCAAACCGTGACGCTCGCGAACACCGCCGCCAACCAGGGGACGCTGACGCTGCCAACGACCCCCACGGTGTTTGCCGACATCGCCGGGAACACGGCGACCAAGACCGTCGTCGTCAAGATCGATACGGTGTTGCCGACGCTCGCGACGCCGGCGATTGTCGGCCCGATTGTCGGGTCGCTGCCGCTCGTGCCGAACGCGCTCGGCTTCTTCGACCTGACGGGTCTGGCCGGGACGACCGGCGTCACCGTCAACCTGACGGCGGCCGACGCCGCGCCGAGCTCCGGGATCCAGAGCGTCTGCTACGACCTCACGACCGCCGCGCCGGCGACGCCGACGTGCACGCCGGCGGCCTTGAACGGCACGGTCTACACGCTGACCGTCCTCGGCACGACGGCCGTGGCGCGGGCCTGGGTGATCGACAACGCCGGCAACCAGTCGGCGTTCCAGTCCTTCTCGGTGAAGATCACGCGGAGCACGCCGGTCGCCAACGGCAACAACTTCTCGATGCTGCAGAACGGCACGCTCAGCAACGCGCTGACGTCGACGGGTGCGGCCGCAGGCGCCACGCTGACGTACGCCATCTCGACGCAGCCGGCGCACGGCACGGTGAAGGTGACGGCCGCGGCC
>SCTJ01000227.1 GCA_004297805.1 Patescibacteria group bacterium
CACGCACCTTCGGGCACGTCTCCCCCGCGCGGGAGTCGAACGTTCGCCCGCGGAACTACAGAAGCGGCCCGGCCATACCGATTCCATACGCGTGGCCCCCCGGATGACCCCTGATCCGCTCGATCCTTCCGGCGTGCCTGCTCCCGCCCGACGCGGCGATCTCCATCAGGCGCCTCCCGCCACACACGTGTCGTCCGGCGGCGCGGGGGCAGGCATGCTTCTTCCTCCCGCGCGTCCGGCCGGTGACCTCTTCGAAGGCGCGGCCTGGACGATGGTCAGCGGGCTCGCCGACACCGTCGCGCTGAGCACCGCCGTCCTCGCGGCCTGCCGGCTCGCCGGCGACGCCACCCCGTCGACGACCGCCATCGGCCTGCTCATCGTGCTCGTCGTCGTCTGCGTCCTGCGGATGGGCGCCCGGGGCATGTACGGCGCCCGGCCGGCGCGCATGCCGCTGAGCGACCAGCTCGTCCTCGTCTTCTCCTCCGTCGGCGGCGCCGCGCTCCTCGCACTCGCCGGCGCCGCGATCGCCGGCGCCGCGCGCGTCGACGTCCTCACCGTCGCCTGGGGCTGGCTCACCGCGGTGCTCGCGCTCACGCTCGGGCGGTCGCTCCTGTGGCTCGCCCGGCGCCACGCACGCCGCCGGGGCCGCAGCGGCAAGCGCACGATCATCGTCGGCGCGGGCGAGATCGGGACCCAGCTCGCCGAGCGGCTCACCGACGCGCCGGAGCTCGGGCTCATCCCGATCGGCTTCGTCGACGGCAACCCGCCCCCGGCGGACCGCCTCGCGTCGCTCCCGCCCCTGCTGGGCGCGCCGGACCGGCTCGACCAGATCGTCGTCGGCGCGGGCGCCGAGCACGTCATCTTCGCCTTCACGCGCGAGCCGGACTCCGTCGTCCTGCCGCTGCTGCGCCGCTGCCAGCGCCTCGGCATCGAGGTCTCGGTCGTGCCGCGCCTCTTCGAGAACGTCAACGACCGCCAGTGGGTCGAGCACGTCGGCGGGCTGCCGCTCGTCGAGCTGCGCCAGATCGATCCGCACGGCTGGCAGCGG
>SCTJ01000228.1 GCA_004297805.1 Patescibacteria group bacterium
ATCCCACATTCCGCGCTTTTAGTTCATCCCGTAATAATTTTTGCATTCTTTCCCCAGCAGCGCAAGAATTGTAACCTGAGTGCTATTCAGATTCACACTGACCTTGATGACATTTCCATCTTGAATAATAGCCGCTTGAATTACTCCCATAAAAATCTCAAATACCCATCGCATTGTTGGCCGCTGCGTTGGTTTATTGAGTTGATTCGGTATTGTTAGCCCTGTTTCCTTAAGCTTCTCTCGAAGCCTCCACTCTGCAAAAGAGTAAATTAGAAGGCTAAGAACCATGATCATGCTCAGCGATTCTATTCTCTCTTCCTTCTTGAGGTAAACTTCCGAAACATGGAAGCATTTGTCCTTCAGAAAGCGAAAACCATGTTCAACCGCTTGTTGTCCTTTATAATAATTGAGCATGACTTCCGGCTCCAAATTTACATCATTGCTGGCTAAAACAAATCGCCCGAGTCTCTTTCGTTCTTCTGTCAAAGCGCTTTCATTTACATCAATTTCTCCAACAATTTTAAAACTCAGGTTTAGAGCCTCATTCTTTTTAGGTCGCCCTCGTCTCTTCTCGACCTTCTCCATTACAGACAGGATTTGCAGATTCTTGAGACAATGATGCGGATGAGCCGAAGCCCAGATCTTTGCTTCATTTTCCGCATCCGGCACACAGGCAAACTTCTTGCTCATGAGTTTTTTTAGATCCTTCAAAGCGGCATCCGTTTCCTTTCGGATCTTCTTATCGAAGGTCTGCTCATTCCTCTTCTTCATCTCTTCGGACCATACAACAACCGCACGTTGAGAGATGCCTCCATAGCTAAAATCAATAGCATGAAACGCATATCTTGGATCTGTACCGGGAATGAAATCTAAATTCGCTTTGAGGAGTTCCTCAACTTCTCCAATAGTTGCAGGAACGCGTGTGATCCATTTCATATCTGTTCCGAGAAGCTTGATGTTAGCCTCAGTATACAGTGCGCTATCCGCAACCCAGTAGCTTTCATCATCCAAATTGATCGCTTGTTGCGTTTTTAGAATCATATTGATTATGCTATTTTTATCTGATTCGTTCCCGGAGAATGCTTTAGTAAAAAGCGGCAAGCCAAATTGATTTGTGACCAAACCAAGGACGAATCGCTTTAGATCCATTCTGCCATCCTTGGCATGACCAAACGTGATTCTTATCGAATCCGTGGAATCCGGTGCATCATTTTTATATTTTCCATGAACGCTGAAGTTCGTTGTATCAACATGGA
>SCTJ01000084.1 GCA_004297805.1 Patescibacteria group bacterium
CGCTAACAGGTCTATGGCCTCTCCCCGCTGGATCATCGCGTCAACAGCCGCGGCTTGCGACAAAGCTAGCTCCTTGGTTAGCGTGAGATAGGCCTGAATATCCTGATCAACTTTTTTGATCTCACCAAAATACTGCTCTGCCAATTGAACAGCTGTTATTTCTTTGTTTATTAATTTGTTGTGCAGATCCCGAATCATTATTTGTGTCCTACAGCTACAGAACTGATTTCACTTTTATATATTTGTTCTTGGTTTCTGGAGCATTTTTCAAAATGGCTTCACGACCCTCATCCCCAAAAACTTCGACCATGTCGCCGCGCAATACGTTCTCCTGAGCCGTTGCGTGTCCAATAGGCTCGATTCCAGTGGTATCCAGCTCTTCGAGCGTCTTGAAATAATCCAGTACCGCTGACAAATCTTTTTGATATTTCTCCACATCCGCTTCCGATACTCCGATCCGAGCTAGACTGGCAATATTTTTGACTTCCTTTTGGCTTAACATCACTGTATGAGTTTAATAAATTCCTCTTCGTTAATAATTTTTACCCCCCACTCCTTGGCTTTATCGTGTTTTGAACCGGGATCTTTTCCTGCCACCACAAAATCAGTTTTTCCACTCACGGATGAAGTGACATCACCGCCCGCCCTTCGTATCATATCTTTCGCCTCGTCTCTTGTAAAGCGCTCTAACATCCCCGTCAACACAAATGTCTTGCCTCGCAATCTTTGGCCAGCTGCTCTCATTTGTGGCAGATTCACCTCAACCCCAAGCTCTTTCATTTTCTTGAGGATTTTTAGATTTTCAACCGAGTTAAACCATTCTTGCAGACTCTCTGCAGATTTGCGCCCGATCCCTTTGATTTGCAACCAACTGTCGACACTAACCTGGGAAAAAATATCAATTACATCTCCTAGATTTTTAATCTTATCACTGGTCACCATTCTCAAGTTGCCAGTTACCAATAGGGCCGTTTCTTCTCCCACATGTCGAATTCCCAACGCATACAAAAATTTCGGCAATTCAATCTGTTTACTATGTTTAATGGCCCCCACCAGATTAGCCGCTGATTTTTCAGCAAACCGCTCTAGTGGCTCCAAATCTCCAACTGTCAACTCAAAAATGTCGGCAAAATTGGAGACCAATCCTTCTTCCATCAGTTGCTCCACAATTTTTTCTCCCATTCCGTCGATATTGAATCCCTTCTTGGAAACAAAATGAATGATCCGCTCCCGTTCAATAGCATAACATTTGGGGTTGAGGCAATAATGAGCGGCGCTCTCCTTGCCATGCCGTTTGTCACCCGTCTCTTGCCGCTTCACTGGTCCACCACAAATTGGACAAAGGGTGGGCATGTGGAATTTTTTTTCCTTGCCAGTTCTGAGATTTTTGACCACCTCAACCACCTCGGGAATTACGTCGCCAGCTTTTTGAATGACCACTGTGTCACCAATGCGCACGTCCAATCGCCGGATTTCATCCTCATTGTGTAGCGTGGCCCGACTCACAGTTGAACCGGCCACCGAAACCGGTCGGAGGTGTGCTACCGGCGTCAGCGCTCCCGTACGACCAACTTGCACCTGAATATTTTCAACTGCCGTGGTCACTCTTTGAGCTGGAAATTTGTAAGCCACTCCCCATCGCGGAGATTTGCCTGTATAACCTAAGGCTTCCTGGATAGCTCGTGAGTTGGCTTTGATAACCACGCCATCAATGTTGTAGTCCTGAGCATCACGTTTGGGAGCCCACTCTTGATAATATTTTTCTATCTCTGACACATCGTGACAAAGTTGGTAATGCGTATTTACCTTGAACCCCCAGTCCCGCAAAAGATTTAGCTCTGCTATTTGTGTTGACGGAAATTCAATTACTGTCCCATCTTGGCTAGACACTTGATCGATATCGTAAATAAATGAATCCAGCTTTCGACTAGCTGCAATTTTAGGATTCAACTGACGCACCGCGCCGGCGGCCGCGTTACGCGTATTGGCAAACAAAGCCTCTTCTTTGATTGCTCGTTCTCGATTGATTCTTGCCAATTCACTCTTGCTGAGCCATACTTCGCCCACCACCGTACAAGTTACTGGTTGCGTTAACTCCAGAGGGATGCTTTGAATAGTTTTCAAATTCTCCGTAATGTTCTCTCCAATGACGCCATCGCCGCGAGTCGCCCCACGTATCAATTTTCCTTTTTCATAGGTGAGAATTACTTTCAAACCATCAATTTTCAATTCACAAACATACTCCAGTGATACGCTAGGTGTCACCGGCTGTTTGTTGTATAGTCGCCTGACCTTTTCATCCCAAGCTTTGAGTTCCGCAAAACCAAAAACGTCGTCAAACGACCATTGACGAGTGGCATGACGAACCTTTTCAAATTTTTCGAGCGGCACTCCGCCGACCCGTTGCGAAGGACTGGTTGGAGAGGCGAACTCCGGATTCTCCGCTTCCAGCGCTCGTAGCTCATGCATTAGCGAGTCGTACACCTCATCCGTAACATCCGGGCGGTCCAGCACATGATATTGGTAGCGAATCCGGTCAATTTCTGCCCGCAATTTTCTGATCCGGCTTTTGATTTGGGCTTTATTCATATTCATCATTATAGCGCAAATTGAACTGCCCCCCAATAGCCAGAAAAGCCCCAGCGGGGGCTTCAATAGGCGACCATAGTAAGCTAGTACAGCCGTTGACTATTATTCAGTTTCGAAAGAATTCCACACTGCCTGAATCTCTTCGCTAGTCTTGGCGTAATTGGAGATACGGGTTTCATCGATAATTCCCTTCCAAGCTTGCTTGTTGTTAGCCGAGCCAAGTACACCCGCATCATTCAGGCTCGCTCCCGACCAACTGGCCGGACCAGCAGTCTTGCCCTTTTCCTCACCATTAAGATACAGGAAAATCTTCTCGGTCCCGCTGGCATCCTTGTCCCAAGTAACAGCCAGATATGTCCAACTATCATCATCGGCAATCTGATCATCCGCATCCAGAGCAGAGGCTACACCAGCATCGTCATAGATCACGAAATGCACACCTGTCTCGCCCGGAGAGAGCGGATCGCATTTTCCCGTCGCCAACAAAAACTGTCCTTTCCGATCATCCACCGTAGCAACATCTGCCCAATCAAAGTCATAGGCTTGGGTCTGAAAGATACCCAGACAACCATTGTCCTGGTCACCATTCGCCTGCAGCCAAGCTTCAAATGTTCCTTTCTGGTTCAGACTCCCCAAGCCAGTCAAATCAATATCGATGCGATCATCGCTCCCGCCTCCAAATTCCTTGCCCTTGCGACAAATGGCATTTTCAGTTGTTTCTTTGATGCCACTTCCTTCAATCTGGCCGATGTTCTGGTTGCTGTCTATACCACCACCATATCCACTGATATCAGCAAAATCATTCACTCTCGAACCATCGCTTCCAATTTCGTCCAAGTGCCACAGCGCTGCCGTTCCATCACTCGTTGCAACTAAACCCTGGTTGGCAGCATAGAAAGAGCAACCAGAGATAGGCACGCTAACTGAGCGTACCGTGCCCTTGAACTCCCCAGCCACCTGGACATCAACGATTTGTGTTACCGGCTGATTACAATCCAGCTTGACTGTCTCATCCGCCTTATCATGGAATATCGCGCTGTAATTGACATCTTGACCCTGAAACACGCCTGACCACGACAAAATATTACCAGAACATGAAGCACCAGATATCCCGCTAGACGCATTAGCAAAATCGGATATATTTCTGGTGAGCGCACTTTCCGGTTCGGTCACACCCATTTTTCGCATCGCGCCCAGAACTATTTCTGCTCCAGAATCAGCCACCTGAAAACCTTGAGTTGACTGTCCAGTGACAATGGATGACCGCTGTTCCATAACCGCCACACTGGCCACCCCCAAGGCAGAAACTAGAATCATGAATAGCACAATCAGCGCATAGACAACCGCCGATCCATTCTGCACATTCGCATTTTGTTTGATTATAGTTTGGTTCTTCATAGAGAAATCTGCCCTAAAAATTCCTGAGTGACACAGTAGTTTGAATTATCGTCTCGCCTTCGAAGATGGCTCCGCTACAGGTGGCGCTTTCGCAAATTCTGGCCGACATCGTCACTCGACCCACCACCGGTGAATTCACTCCGCCACCCTTGTCAGACTGAACCACAAAGAAGTCTCCATCCACACCATTGCTAACCAGCTCTTCTTCGGATCCGGAGTAACTGCAAGTCACCTGGTCAGTTTCTGGATCAGTAGCCGTTCCTCCTTGCCGCAGCAATTTTCCACTAGCAAACCGATAGCGTAAGCACCCGGCATTTCCGCCCTTCGAATAGTCATACACACTGATGGTTGACCCGCTAGCGGTGAACACCTTGCTAGTTCGAATTGTTTTGCCAATCTGGTTCATGGCATGTTGCGCATTTTCCAAATTGCGCTGCAGCACTTTGGCATTCCGATAGGCTCCCGTCGCGCTACCAAAGATATAGGTGACTGTTAGCATGATAATAGAGAAGATGAACAAAGCCACGACAGCCTCCATGAGTGAAAATCCCTTTTTACATTTTGTTCGCATTTTTAATTGCATAGTATTTCCAGGCTATTGTTCACGCCCGACTAAAATATCTTCGGTTGCCACACATTGCTTGGCCAATGAACAGTCCCCCGGTTCACTTCCATCGGCTGTCCACCACACCTTGCTTGTCACTGTAATTTCTCCATTAGACAAAGACGAGGTTGAGACTTCGCGATAAAACTTAGAACTAATCGTGCCGGCATCGCCGTAAAAATATCCGCTACTCAAACGCAACTTGCCAGCCGCGCTAAAGGAGCCGGTATTGTCATAGAAGATGTCGCCTGACTTACCTGTGATACTGTCGCCAAAAGGCCGAGAATTAACCAGGTCATTGTCTCTAAGGTTCCTTACTAGTTCAATACCTTCTTGGGCCAACCCTGATCCGATAATAAAATCACGATTTTTTTGGGATTGCCGGATACTGGACCCAATCAAACCGAGTGCTGCCACAATGCCCACGACTAACACAAAAGCCGCGATCATAGTTTCATAGATCGTGAACCCTTGTTTGGTTTTGTGTTGTTTTGACATCAAAATCTAGCTATCACAGATTATCCCCAGTGATGTTACCGGCGGCATTCACTTTCACCCGATAATGGGCAGAGCCATTAGTGAGGTGAATCTCCATATAGCCACCCGGCTCACCGCCTGGAACTTGAAATGTTGCAGAATAGTCAGCATCAAATGTAACATTGTTCGGCAAGGTTTTGGAAAATAACTGTTTGGTTGTCGCACCGGCGCAGCTGTCTCCCGGGTTAACATTAGCCTTATAGGCAACCGAGTAATCGGATCCGGATGTTTGAAGAGAATATTCACAAGGATATGGCTCAGATCCAATCAGCTTGGCTCCCGTGAGTGCCCCGTTTTGCGCCACCTTCAGCGCGGCCATCACATCCCGACCAGCGGCTTCAACTTGACGCTGTTGCCGAGAACGACCGAGAGACACCATGATGGCTGCCGACATAATCCCAAAAATAGCGATGACGATTAGCATCTCCAAGAGGGTAAATCCTTTTTTGTGTTGCTTAATCATGAAACGAAAGGCCAAAACAAATCTATCAACTGTGGGTATATCTTATCCAGAATTATAACACAAAAAGTTCCGAGAACCAAAAAGGGCGCAAAGGGCACCTGGCTCTGCATAGTCTTTTTCCCCAGAGCGATAAGCATTAGTCCAAAAACAGCTCCAATTGTAAACGAGCTAGTTAGCGCTAATAGAATCAGCGGCCAACCAACAACAAGGCCGATCAATAATCCGACGTAGGCATCCCCCATCCCCATCCAGCGCTCTTTGGAAAAATAGGAAATGAGAAAGAAAAATAGAAAAGCCACCGCTCCGCCTACGACACCAGCAAAGGTCCGAAATTCCAAGAACTTGTGACCCGCTCCAAAGCCAGTCCAATCGGCATAGATTGAATAAAGCAGCGCCATGATCACCCCACTCCACACCACCGTCATGGGAATTTCCATGGAACGGAAATCATAGACAAAGATCACAATCAGGATGGAGGACATCACCAAATAAAAAGTCGTTTCCGTCCAGGTAGCTAATACCAACGGATCAAAAAAGAGCGAGCCCACTAAAGCAAAAATGATCCCGGTCAAAAGTTCCACCCAAA
The DNA here is from genome assembly GCA_004297805.1 of Patescibacteria group bacterium. Taxonomy (GTDB): domain Bacteria; phylum Patescibacteriota; class Minisyncoccia; order Moranbacterales; family SCTJ01; genus SCTJ01. Next base: position 6,178 of record SCTJ01000084.1, read on the forward strand.
AATATTGGGCAGAAATTTTTTCGCCACAATCGCGACAACGCGCCCCCAGCAGCACAAAACTCAAGAGCGGGATATTGTCATGCCACCGGACCCGCGCCTGGCAGTGCGGGCAGTGCGACCGCCCCAACAGCGACTCGGCTACTTCCAACCGAATGGCCACTACATTCAAAAAGCTGCCAATAATGAGTCCGAGAAGAAAAAAGATAACCATCATAGCCATTTGTTACCAAACGATTAGCATCCTGCCGACAAGTCGCACTGATTGATATTGCAGGCGATCGCACAGTCCTTGCAGCTCCACTGACTCCCGTCTGATTTGAGGGACTCCACTGTCCAATAATTCGCTGAGCCACTGACCACAAAAATCGGCTGCTCACTCGCTCCGCATGAATTTGAAATAGCCGGATATAGTTCCTTGCCAGCGCAGACCGCGTCTCCTGCCTTGCCGGAGCTGATTGGCGTTGATCCAGTGAAACAAATTTCCACGCCCGTGCGCAGCGACTGCATGGCCGAAAGGTACGATTTAATCGCTGCCCGATCCCTGGATTTACTAACCATCACCAAAACAATCGTGGACAGAATACCTATCAAGGCCACAACCATTAAAATCTCCACTAGCGTAAACCCAGCCTTTTGCTTACCAGTCATAAATGCATAATATTCAATAGTCGCACCAACTTGAATTCCCTACTCGTCCGCCATTCACTTTGAACAGCGGACAAAAAAAGCTTCAAGACTAGAACAAAACTAGCAATCAGCTCCAGCGAACACGACACCCGTAGTGCCAAGTGTTCCTCCACACACGCCTGCTAAGGCTGCATCGGCTGTGGTTGCTCCACCGGCGATTTCTCCACCAGCGCATGATCCAACAGTCGAAAGTGTCCCTGAGGTGTTGGCAGGTGGCCAGACAACACTAGCTGGGGCCGGGACGAGCTTGTCACACTCAGACACCAAAGCGGTGTTGAGGCTTGATGTAGTCGCCTTAAATTCGGCCATCTTAGCACGCTTACGGGCTGAAGTAAGATTCACGAGCACGATCGCGGCCAAAATACCAATGATGGCAATAACGATCAAGAGTTCGATAAGGGTAAACCCTCTTTTAACTTTTTGCATAATCACACCTCCTTTCTGTTTTCTGAGTAGCAGAAACGCCCTCATTGCAATGACGCGCAAGTGCGCTTTCGCTCCTCAGATTTTCCTAATTATCTCAAGCCTATCAATAATCCTCACCTTTACTGAATTTTGCCAGCAATATCATAGATTGGCAGCAGAATTCCGAAGGCCATCACCGCCACGCCTAGACCCAGGGCTACAATCAAAATTGGTTCAATTAATGAGGTGAGGTTGGCCGTGGTGCGTTGCGCCTCTTCATCATAAAATTTGGCCACCTTCTCCAAAATCTCGCTCATTTTTCCGGTTTCTTCCCCCACTCGCACCATCCGCGTCACAATCGGTGGAATAGCGGCCGAACGTTCGAACACCGTGCTGATGTTGCCACCCGCTTTCACCTCATCCGCTGCCCTGAGGACGATACTTTGATAGACGCTATTGCCCATAATGTCACTCACGATGGTCAGTGATTTGACAATGGGAATACCGCCCGTCATCAACACCGCAAAATTTTCAGCAAAACGCGACATATAGAGCGCCTTGAGCAAGTTCCCAACCACTGGCATCCGCAACACCACATGATCCCATTCGCGCTTGCCGGCTTCGGTCTTGATGTAGTAGACAAATCCACCCAGGGTGCCAACCACAATAACCAACACTGCCCACCAATAAGTTTGCATGAAGTCTCCTGTAGACATGATTACTTTGGTATACCATGGTACCACAATATTCATCTCCCGAATCACACTCGTCAACTTCGGCAGGATCATGGTAACGGCGATGAAGCCAATAATCAAAGCCGTGGCAATCACAAACGTTGGATAATAGAGCGCCCCTTTCACTTGGGACGTCAACCGATAATTCTTTTCCGTGTTTTCAGCCAAAAAGGTAATGGATTTCTGCAAGTTTCCAGAAATTTCACCCGAACGAACCATACTCACCGCCAGTGCATCGAAAACATCCGGATGTCTCATCATGCCATCTGAAAGCGGCATACCATCTTCCACATCCCCCTTGATTTCTCGAATAACCGTTCGGAAGTATTTATTGTCGAGCTGGGCTTCGATAGCTCCAAGCGACGCCACAAAAGGCACCTTGGCCTCCACCAGCGTGGCTAACTCTTGATAAAATATCGTTAGCTCCTTGGGAGTCACGCTTTCCGTCAGCCGTTGCAATTCCTTGCGGAACCCGTCAGTACTGGATTTGCGATCAACTTGCAAAGGCACCAGGCCATTCTTTTGCAACAGCTCCACGGCCGAGTCGCGACTGATGGCATCCACTTTGCCTTCGCGAATCGCTCCACTCGGATCTTTGGCTTTGAAAATAAATTCCATAGTAATATATTGAGAAGCTTAGTGATTACCCGCGCAACAGCATCTGTAAATAATCTCTATTCTTGGCATAGACAAAAGCATCATCCACCGCAATAAGTCCTTTCTGGATCAGATCAGCCAGCGCCTTGTCGATCGAAATCATTCCCTCCCGCATGCTAGTCTCAATTACTGAATCAATTTGATAGGACTTGTTTTCTCGAATGAGATTCTCAATGGCATGATTTTTGATCATAATTTCTAGCGCTGGAATCCGCCCACCCCCAATTCGCGGGATGAGTCGTTGGGAAACTACACCCGTCAGCACACTAGCTAGTTGAGAGCGCACTTGATTCTGTTGGTGCGAAGGAAAGACGTCAATGATACGATCCACTGTTTGTGCTGAATCATTAGTGTGCAAGGTTCCAAAAATGAGATGTCCAGTTTCGGCTGCTGTCATGGCCGTGCCAATCGTCTCGACATCCCGCATTTCTCCGATCAACACCACATTGGCGTCCTCACGAAACACGGCTTTGAGCGCGCTTGGAAAGTCCAGCGCATCTTGACCGATCTCTCGCTGATTGATGATGCAGCGGTCTTGCTCATAGAGATATTCGATCGGATCTTCGATAGTAATGATGTGTTTGTCGAAATTGTGGTTGATATAATCCATCATGGCGGCTAGGGTGGTTGACTTTCCGTGTCCCACCGGACCAGTAATAAGGAATAGTCCTTGTGATGGCACCGCAAAATCATAGAGAATCGGGGGAATATTAAGTTCTTCCAATGAGCGAATGCGTTCCGTGATGAGACGCATGGCCACGCTTACACATCCCTTTTGAAAGAAAACATTGGTACGAAAACGAGCTTTGTCCTCAAAATTATAAGAAAAGTCAGCGCTCATCTCCTCCAGAAACATTTTTTTGTTGCGTTCCGTCAACAAGACATCACTCAAGGCCTTGGTATCCTCCGGCGTCAATACACTCTCCTGAGTCATTGGATAAAGTTTGCCGTCAATTCTCACTGTTGGGTAGCGACCCACGACCAGATGCAAATCTGATCCGTTTTGTTGAGCCACTAATCGCAGTAAACTTTTCAATTTTTGTTCGGCATGCATTGCGTCCATGAGTTTGTTTTTTCTTTTACAAAAAATAATTTGTTTCGCTGTCTAGTTTCTACATCTTAGCAGATTCCGTCTTTTTGAACAACGCGTTTATCTTCTCAATAACCTCGCTGGGCGTGAAATGCGACTTAATCAAATAGTCATTGGCGCCAATCCCCAGCGCTTCTTCAATTTTTTCTCGCTCGGAAAGATTGGTCAACAAAATTACCGGCAATCGCTGCCAACGACTGTCGGCTTTCATCTTCTTGAGCGTCTCGATACCATCCATGTAGGGCATGACAATGTCCAGCAGCACCATATCGAAGCTTCCGCTTTCCAACTGCTTGATTGCTTCCAAGCCATTTGTAGCCAGCGCGACCACGAAACCCTCTTTTTCCAACTTTACTTGGTAGATATTGCTAACAAAAGTGTCATCCTCCACCAACAGTACTCGCTTTTTGGTTAACATTGAGTCCATATGTGCAAAGTTAGTGCTAAAAAAATATTAATTCAAACTAACCCCGATCGTCATCCATGTCGCCACCAATCGTAGCTTTTTTATTTTCAGTCAGTCGCTCGATTTCCGCCACCGTTGTCATGCCACGCAATACTTTGAGCAGTCCATCCTGACGAATCGTAATCATCTTGCGTCGTTCAGCCTCTTTGCGAATGTCCGGCTCACAATCTTTCTTTTCCGAGATTAATTCCTGAATTCGACGATCAATCTCCAGTGCTTCATAGATAGCCAATCGTCCTCGATAACCACTCCCACCACAGATTTCGCAGCCCTTCCCCTCCACAAATTCAGGCTCCTTGGTCAAATCAACTTTGTATTTGGCCGCTTCCTCGACTGGCACATTAGCCAACTCAGCCTTTACCATCTCCACAATGCTATGAGGCATTTCCACTTTAACTTTGCACTGTTCACAAATGCGCCGTGCCAACCGTTGAGCCGCTACCACTCGCAATGATGAGGCCAAGAGGAACGGTTCCACTCCCATATCCACCAACCGCGGGATTGAACCGATTGAATCATTGGTGTGCACTGTCGACAGAATGAGATGTCCCGTGAGTGAAGCATGGACGGCTAGTTCAGCGGTTTCTGTGTCACGAATTTCCCCCACCATAATCACATTCGGATCCTGACGCAAAATCGACCGCAAACCGCTGGCAAATGAATAGCCGATTTCCGGCTTGATTTGGCTTTGATTCACTCCCTCAATAAAATACTCTACCGGATCCTCAAGTGTGATAATGTTTCTTTCTTCTTGATTGAGGACTGACAAGAAAGCATAGAGGGTTGTCGACTTGCCTGAGCCAGTTGGGCCTGAAATCAAAATGATACCATAGGGATCTTTGATATGGGCTTGCAAAATTTCAAGGTTCCTGCCCCACAAGCCCAGTGATTCAAAATCAATTGGTTTGCTCTCTTTATCCAGAATACGCATTACCACTTTTTCGCCATCCACGACCGGCAGGGTCGAGACTCGGAAATCAATGGCGTTGCCAGAATCAATAATTTGAAAACGGCCGTCCTGTGGCTTGCGCTTCTCATCGATTTTCAAATTGGAAAGAATCTTAATTCGGGAAACTACTGCCTTACCCACCTCGCGCGGTAAAACCAACGAGGAGTGCAAAATTCCGTCCACTCGAAAGCGGACGCGATATTCTTTTTCTACCGGTTCAATATGAATGTCGCTCGCCCGACCATCCACGGCGTGTTTCACCACCACCTCTACCAACTTGGCAATGGGCGCGTCCTGGATAACTCGTTGCACCTTTTCTTCGTCCGCCGCCTCATCCCTAATTTCAAAGCCTGGAATATCCTGCCCGTCATTCTGCAGCGATTTCATGGCCTCTTCTACGGCTTTCTCGGCCGTGCTGTATTGGGCAAAAATATCCTGTAGCCCAGTGGCCGAAACGACATAGAGATCAGTTTGGACGCCTTCTCTCTCAGCAATAAAGCGCAAGGCGTTCAACGCTTCAATATTGTGCGGATCGACCATGGCCACCCGCAGCATATTTTGCTCACGATCGAAAGGAGCCATCTGATAGCGCTTGGCCGTATCCTCAGGAATCAAATTCAAAATTCGCTTACTGATTTTTTTGGGAACTTCAGCCAGTGTTTTCAGGCCAGTCGAAACCGGAGCCGAGGGAGCAACCCCGGACGTTCCATCTCCGATAACCCCGACCGGAGGAGGATTCAACTGTTGGTCATCCTGAATCTGGATGTTCATTATGTCTATTTCACAGGTGTCTTAGCTGGCACGGCCGATTGGACTGGAGTGGGAGTTGGCGCAACGACGCTATTTCCAGTCGATCCGGTAGCCGTGGTTGATTCTGCACTGGCGCCAGTTGAAGTTGAACCACTGCCCAAGACGAACGGGTTGGGTCGATTTTTGTTGATCACCCCAAGCGGCATCAAAGCTTGCCTGGCAAACTCTCTCACTTTGGCAATCGAGGCAAAGTCAAACGAGTCCTTTTTGAAAATTGCGTCATTGTAATTCTTGACTGTTCCAGTTGGAAGACTCACCATCGGCAAATACTCAAAACGGAATGCGCCTTCCATCTTCAGTGAATTCGGATCACTACCCTGATCTGGATATCCCACAGTAACAGTCGGTACTTCGTTCAGCATCTCCATGTGATATACCTTATTCAAGAACTGCTTCATGTCTTCGTATTTGCCTACAGCGGTAATCTTCGCCTCAACTACTAACGGCTTGGGCTCAACGTAGGTTGGCGACTGTATAGACTTCCCTTGTTTGTCAGTGGTGACAGCCACCTGTGCAGACGCACTTCCCAACGTTGGCTGCGCAACCGCCGCCGCCGCCCCAGTCGTTGGCTTAATTTCATTCAAAGCGATGTTTACCACCACCAAACCGCTGGCATAGCTGTTCAAGCTATTGATAATGTCTTCTTCCTGCTTGGTCGGAGGCAAAAACATTTCGGCATACCTAGCCTCATCTTTCCGGTATTGAGACTGCTCGTCCCGACTGCCCAGACTCGCCTTGAGCGCCAAGATACGATTATTTTTAGCAGTAACGTCAGCCAGAAGCGCCTCCTGCTCGCCCACCACCTTCCGCTTCTCACCAATCTTTTGGATGTCTGGCCAAATATAGCCAATCGCCAGCCAGAGAGAAACGATGAGCACTACTGGAAACAATAATATTTTTATGCGCATAATGTTTTCTTTTTCCCGGACCTCTTAAATGAGCTCCGCGAGGATGATATGTAAAAAATTATTATTTCTTTGTCTCCTTAGGCAACTTCAACTCAACTGCCATTTCCACATCCCCGTTAGTCGCGCGTTTGGTATCAACCACTTTCAAGTCAGCTGCAATTTCCAAATCTTTGAGGCTCTGAATTTGTTTTGCTAATGTTTCAAATTGTTTCTGCCCATTGGCCTTGGGAGAAACCAGCACTAGTTTGAATAGCTTTCCGCTATAGGTGAATGAATCCAATGTCACTCCGTCCACCATAGCTGACTCAACCTTGGCCAAGGCGTCGTTTGCATTATCCTCAGTTGTCACTTGATTCAAAGATAGCTTTAGCCGATTATTGATATTTTTGAGTCGCTCATCAAAAGAGGCGACCTCAGCCACATCATTGTTACTCAAAGACTCAATCGCTACTTTACGATTCTCCTCGGCTGCAGCGGCTTGCTTGTCGAGGCTTCCCAAATAAAAGCGCACCCCGAAGAAAACTGCCCCGACTACCGCCAGCAGGCCCAGTGAAATCAAAATCCCTTTGTCCACCGTCGACTCTGCCTTTTCTCCGGCCGTGGCTTGCTGCGGCTGATACAGATTCATGTTTGGCATACTTTTTTACTTAATGAGTGTTACAAAAAAAAATAAAATTAACTACGCCTAAATGAGTCGGCTCCCATCAGGGCCAGACCGAGCGCTACCGAAAACGATGTCCCCAGTTTTTCGCGCACGACCGGCTCAAGGGCTGGGTCGACATAGACTCTCCGCCAAGGATTGCCGACAACCGCGCGCACGCCAATCGTTTTGGAAAAATATTGATCGATACCCTTCAGCTTGGCCGAACCGCCCGACAGAATGACACTTTCCAGCCGCAAATCAGGCTTTTTCTCCCGATAAGAGTTGATCATGCGCATGGCTTCATTGCTCACCAGGTCCAGCGAGGGAATGACCAAGGACATTTCACGACCATTGAGCAAATCGTCTTTTTCTTTCTTCAGGATCTCCGCGCGTGTCCGCGAGATATTCATACTATCCGAAACTGTGCTAGTCACATCGTAGCCACCGCTATCTACATTCCGATTCACCCGAATAATGCCATTCTCCACTAAAATCAAATTGGTTGCCCGGGCGCCAATGTCCACAATCAAAAAGGCGTTTGGATCATCACCCACCAAGGCGCGTACTAAGGAAAAAGTTTCTAGTTCAATCGCACTCACTTCCAAACCTACCTCTCTGACGAGTTTCTCATATTTTTCCACTTCCCGCTTCGCTGCAGCCACTAACATAATCTGCAAACGCTTGTTTTTGCCTTCGCCCTCGCCTGTTTTGGCCACAATGTCCCAGCGCAAAGAGATATCATCGAGCGAAGTTGGAATGTGTTTGTGAGCCTCAAACTGAATTGCCTGTTCCAAATCGTTTTGTTCCATTTCTGGCAATTCAATTGAGGTGATCATGCCGTTATAGCCAGGAATAGCCACATTGGCTGAGGTCGATTTGAGCTGCATGCGCGTCACCAACTCCTGGAAATAGGCTTTGATCCGCTGTTCATAGGAAGCGCGGAAGTTTTGTTCCGTTTTGTCGGCAATCAAATTGAAGCCGGTGTCCAACCAGCCGTAATTTTCCAAGAATATATGCTGATCACGATACGAAAGTTCAACAACCTTGATCGCAGAAGTACCAAAATCGATACCGAGGAAATGATTTTTCGATAAAAACCCAAAAAGCTTGAACATGTTTCCTTTTTTATTTTACAAAAAGTTTTAGGGTAGGTGGAACCGATCCACCACAGCACGCGAGCCTTTCATTGCGCTCGCTCGCCACTCAACCCTGACGAAATTGTACCATAGAACCGTAATTAGTTCAACAAGTTTGAGTTATCCACACCTGCTAGCCATGCAACTCAATCACAGAAATATGCTTTTATCTCCTTCCCAGTCAACCGCACGCCTTCGGTCGAGCTGTGTTACAATTAAAATTGCCATGGCGCACCGTCTTATCCAAATTATTCTCGATACCCTCTTCCCACTCACGTGCCTAAGCTGTAGGCAAGAGGGGCTTTTACTGTGTGACCAGTGCCTGGCCAAAATTCCATTTCAATTGGAGCAGCACTGCCCCATTTGTGAGCACCATTCGACCCCAGCTGGACGAACCTGCCTGGCTTGCTGCACCCGGAGCTCTCTCGATGGAATGCTAGTGGCGACTTCCTATCAAAGTAGGATAATTTCTCATGCCATCCATTGTTTCAAATACCGCTTTGCTGAATCCCTGCATGAACCACTGGGGAAAATATTGGTCAACGCCCTCAGTCACTCGGAACTAACTCTCCCCGATCTCATTCTGCCCGTCCCGCTTCACCCCCGTCGCCTGCGGTGGCGCGGTTTCAACCAATCCTGGCTCTTGGCGCAATATCTGGCCGAGCATCTGACTCCGGGATTTTCCATCTCCACCACTGAAAGCTCTTTAATCCGCCAACGTTATACTCACCCGCAGGCCCAAGTCAAAAAACACGCCGCGCGAGCCCAGAACATCCGTGGTGCTTTCCAAGTTCCCAAGGAATCGCGTCCGGAGATAGCGGGCAAGAATATTTTACTAGTGGACGACGTCGCCACTACCGGCGCCACTATCTTCGAGTGTGCTAAAGCACTCAAAAAGAGTGGGGCCAAGTCAGTTTTCGCCCTGGTAATCGCCAGGCAAAGTTTCAAAACCGACAAGCATTGAACGTTCCGATGCTATACTAATGTATATACACGTGTATATACATGTGTATATACTTAAACTACTGCGTAGCGTATTCGTCCTATGCGCCAGTAAATCTCCCGCTCACCATCTTCCAATCAATCGCCTTCATAAAAGCCGCGATGTAGTCGGCACGTTTGAGTTGATAATCGAGCATATAGGCATGTTCGAAGACATCCATCACTAAGAGTGGCACGGCGCCAGCCAAGTGTCCGCCATCGTGTTCAGTAATCCAGGTGTTGAACAATTCTTTCGCTTCTGGGTCATAATACAGCACCACCCAGCCAATCCCCCGCATGGCTCCCACAGCCGCAAAATTTTTCTGCCAACTTTCCAGGCTGCCATAGATTCGGTCAATTTCACTTTTCAGTTGGCCGCCTTCTGCCAATGATGTTGACTCAGCTGAGAGATTTTCGAAATATAACTCATGCAATCTCATGCCATTCCATTCCCAACCCAAGCGCCTTTGCAATTCGGAATATTCAACTGTTCCGGGCTCTTTGGCATCCAATATTTCCAGCAGCTTATTGGCATTGGTGACGTACCCTTGATAGAGCGTCAAATGATTGGCCACCAGTTGCTCACTCAGTCCTGGCACCCCTGACAGATTAGCGAATTGTTTGGCTGTATACGGCATACTTTTAACCCTAAACAAATTATGACTAGTTGTATTGTACTACATTTTCGGCCAGAATACCTTTCGCCAAAAAAGCCGCTTCACAATCAATCATTTCCGCGCTACCATACCACTCATGCGAGATCAAATATACTATTTTTTGCAAATTGGGGGAGCTTATTTTGTCCTGTGTCTTTTGCCCATTCTCCTTTTCATGCTGTGGCGAGTTCTCACTTCGTTCTTCGTCGATTCGCGAGAGCAATTTTGGGAACGCTTTGCTATCATCGGTCGATTTACGTTAATGCTAGTCGCCTGGTTTTTCACCTTCAGCTTTTCTCTCATGCTCATTAACTGGTTGGCGGGTGCGCCCACCGACCGCATTGTGCGAGCCAGCGACGGCGCGGCTGCCTTGGACCGCCAAATTTTTGGGGTGGACGTGCCCTTCTGGCTACAACAATCTAACAACCCCTGGAAGAGCTTCTTCGATGCTATCGGTCCATTGACCATTGCTGTCTACAAGGGACTGGGTATTCTAATCGGTCTAACCGCCTGCGTAACCCTGATGACCAAATTCTCGGTCTTTCTACGTTTCGGCATTGGCTTCTTGCTGGCCATCATCATTAGTCTGCCAGTCTGGTATGCTTTCCCCGCCATTATCCCCATGGAACGCTACCTGGAAAATACTTCAGGCGCGCCGATTCCCATGCCGACCCAAACTGCCCTGAACCAATATGCACCTAGTCCAGCTCTGCACGAATTTATTGGCGAGGTTCGCGAAGTGCAATCCGGCGGCACGCAAGGCGTGACTACTATGCCTAGCATGCACGTGGCTTGGGCGCTCATCGCCTCCTTTTGCCTATTTCAATTGTGGAAACCAACTCTAATCTTAACCGTGCCTTATAACATCCTCAACATGCTGGCGACTGTTTACACCCTCGAGCACTATGCCATCGACATTTTTGGCGGCATCGTGGTGGCTGTCACCGTACTCTGGCTCACCAATCGATTTGTAACTCCAGCCCCGCACAAGAAACAACTGACCGATCTAATGCACGAAACTGTTCAGTCGATCGTCCCGACGCTCAAAGAACTAGCGTTTCAGTTTTCAAAATCGAAACGCTAAATAAACTATCCTTGTCACCAAAAAACAACCCTGTTAGGAAATAGGATTGCCGAAGATTGTCTTACTTCGCGGAGAGGCAGGGATTCGAACCCTGGAGGGGATTTCTCCCCTAACACATTAGCAGCGTGCCGCTTTCGACCACTCAGCCACCTCTCCATTGATAATTTTCTTAAAGGCATTCCCGCCTTTGTAGGATTTTATCTTTTTTTCTTCGCTTCTTGCCTCACTTATCGACACCAATGACTTATAGCAGATTAATTTCCAAGGCTTGTTATTTTTTGAAAAAATTCCTCCTAACCCGCTATTGTGTTCAGTCAATCGTCTATTTAAATCGGCGGTCGAGCCTATATAATATCTGCCACTTCTCTCGCTTTGTAAAATATATACGAATCCCATGGTTATTTTCGCCCATCCCGCCAGGGCGGGACAAGCTCAGTTCACCCCGCCTTGGCGGGGCCACCTCTCCAATATATTTTGAAACTATATTAGCCTACCAGATTATTCTAGCCCTATCAAGTGCCAAAAACTACCTTCCACCTTATCACGCCTATCATAGAATATAAAGGCAAGCTGTGTTACTTTGAAATATTTGCGCCGAAATGGACATCCTACCCCAACTAGAACTCTGGTGATTTTCGTTGTGTGTTATATAATGCATAAAAGAGCTAGTAAGAAAATTAATAAACTTACTAACGCCAAGAAGTAAAAGCAAACCCCTATGATGAACAAAATATTTATTGGATTGTTAATTTTTGTTCCTGTCACTTTGGCTGCTGAATTCCTACACGTCTCTTCCCTGATAGTTTTTTTCTTGGCGGCTTTGGCCATTATTCCCCTGGCCAAATACATCGGCGAAGCCACCGAAGAATTGTCAGTCTATACTGGACCAGCTTTGGGAGGCTTGCTCAATGCCACTTTCGGCAACGCCACCGAACTTTTGATTGGCATCTTCGCCATCAAGGCCGGACTGGTAGAGGTGGTAAAAGCGTCTATCACCGGTTCGATCATGGGCAATTTACTGTTAGTATCCGGCATGGCCATGCTAGCTGGCGGTTGGCGCCACAAAAAGCAAGAATTTAACCGTACAGGTGCCATGGCGGCCAGCTCCATGCTACTACTCGCAGCTATTGCCTTGATCATGCCAGCCATCTTTCTGCAGACTGCCCCCAGCGTAGGCGGCCAAATCGTCGAGAAGTTGAGCGTTTTTGTTTCGATTTTTATGCTGGTCGTTTATATTGCTAGTCTGTTTTTTATTCTCTATACGCACAAACATTTATACACCGAAGAGGTTGGCAAATATGAGGCCACCTGGAGCAAGGCCAAGAGTATTTTCATTTTACTTTTAGCTACCCTAGCCGTAGCCTGGATGAGTGAAATCTTGGTTGGCTCAATTGAGCCAGTCGTCGCCCAGTTTGGCTGGACTGAACTTTTTATCGGCGTTATTTTCATCGCCATCATTGGCAACGCCGCCGAGCATACCTCGGCCATTGTGACTGCTACGAAAAACCGGATGGATTTGTCTTTGCAAATTTCTATTGGTTCCGCCACACAGATCGCTATGTTTGTCGCTCCTTTCTTGGTTTTGATAAGTTTGTTTTTCAAGACTCAAATGAGCTTGGTTTTTAATACTTTTGAACTCATCGCCATAGTCCTGTCAATTCTGATTGCCAACCTGGTCGTGGAAGATGGCGAGAGCAATTGGCTCGAAGGAGTACAGCTCTTGATGGCTTATGCCATTATGGCCGTCGCTTTCTTTTTTCATCCCTAGGGAGAGTTGTTTTTCGTTCAGTTCGCCAAGACGAGGTAGCTCTTTGGTGCTACCCTTTCCACTTTCAGATATCTGCGCTAGAATGAAAACTCAGTGTTTTTTTGTTTTTGATTACCATGGCTAACAACGATATTGCTATTAGGTTCAACGAGGTGTCCTTCGAACATGGACCCAGGAAGCCCATTTTAGATGAGGTGTCTTTTGCTATCCGCCAGGGATCCAAAATCACCTTGATGGGCCAAAATGGAGCTGGCAAAAGTACCATTTTCAACCTCATCACTGGAGAACTCAAGCCCGAAAGTGGCAGCATTTTTGTGGCGCCGCGCCTGACCATTGCCTATGCCAAACAGGTCATCCCCCGCGAGCAACTCGATCTGACCGTCCGTGAATTTTTCGAACAATGTTTCACTGAAACCGTCTGGGATATCAACCGCCACATTGCCGAAGTTTTGGAGGTGGTGCACCTCAACGCCCCGCTCGACAAAACTATCCGCGAATTTTCCGGCGGTCAACAAGCGCGTTTGCTTCTGGCCTCAGCCCTCATTCAAGATCCAGACGTACTCATTTTGGATGAACCGACCAATAATCTCGACGCGGCCGGCATTGAACATTTGACCCAATTTCTGATCGATTCCCGCAAAACTTGTCTGGTCATTTCTCATGATGCTGATTTTCTCAATGCCTTTACGGACGGCGTGCTCTATTTGGATGTCTTTACTCAAAAAGTGCAACAATATCAGGGCGATTATTATGTGGTAGTGGCCGAGATTGCCGCCCAAATTGAAAAAGAGAAGAGTCGCAACGCCCAATACGAAAAAGAAATTATTGCTAACAAAGAGAAGGCTAACTTCTTTGCCAACAAAGGAGGCGGCATGCGATTGGTGGCCAAGAAAATGCGCGAAAAGGCTCAAGCCATGGAAGAGGCCAAAGTGGACGTGCGCCGCGAAGACAAGGCTATTCGTGATTTTGAAATCCCATCTCAGCCAGAACTCGGCGGAGAAATTTTGAACATCACTTCGCTGCAAATCATGAAGAATCACAAGCCGACTGAGAAGAAAGCCAACATCTCGCTCTGCAAAAAAGAGCATCTATTACTTTCTGGTCCTAACGGCATCGGCAAAACCACCTTGCTCGAAACCCTAGCTAAAGGTACGGCCAAAGGAGCAGTCATCGTCCCCAGCGTACGAGTGGGATATTATCGCCAAGATTTTTCCACTCTCAATTTTGAAGATACCGTTTACGATTCCCTAGCCGCCGTGATGAGTGAACGCGACGAAGAAAAATTGCGTTCCGTGGCCGCCGGCTTTTTGATTACCAAAGAAGTTGTTTACTCAAAAATCGGCAGCCTGTCCGAGGGACAAAAGGGCTTGGTAGCTTTTGCCCAACTGGTTCTGTTGGAACCAGGGCTCTTGATTCTAGACGAACCCACCAACCACATCAATTTTCGTCATCTGCTGGTCATCGCCAAGGCCCTCGACAACTATGCCGGCGCCATGGTGCTAGTCAGTCACGTCAACGACTTCGTGGCACAAATCCGTATTGATGAAGTGCTTGACTTATCTTCGTTGTAAGCTTGGATACTAAGAAATAACTTTCCCGATAACCCGACTCTCACGGTTGGTTTTTGCGTTGTCACAATTTGAGTTATCCACAGGCCACTCAACATAGGGCGATTGGCCAATTCATGGTATAATTTCAGTGTTATCTTAACCTTTAGGAGACCCCCATGACCAATGAAACTATCCGCCAATTCTTGGAACAGTTAATTGTCGAAAAGCAATTCAAAGATCTATCGCCCGCCCTCAAGGAAACCATGATTGAAAGCCTCCACAAAAGATTGGAGGCTCACATTATCATGGCGATTGCTGAAAAACTGGACGAGAAAACGGCGGAAGAAATGAATGCCATGCTGGAGGGAGATGCTCCGAAATCCGTTGGCGAGCTTCAGGAATTTCTCAAGTCACGTATACCCAACATTGAAGAAGCCATCGCCGAGGCCATGATGGAGTTTCGCTCAGTCTATTTGGCCAATTAGTATTACATGAAAACACCTTCTCGCCGAAAAATTAGCTCGGCCGAAAATCAGAAACAAAAAGAACAACTGCTCGCCGCCTACAAAAAATTGGAGGCCGACTTGTTTGCGCTGTTGGATGGGTTTTATGCCGAGGTCAGCAGTCTCAAGCGCTCTATGGACCAAGATAAGATTTCTCAAATCCAGAAAAATATTAAAACTTTATAATTTTTATTCATAAGGCATCAACAATAATCACCCACTCCTATGACTGAGAATCCAACTGGCGCATCCAACGGTCCTGAAAAAGCTCCCCATCCCGGAGAGACACCCCCACCGCCACCAGAAGCGGCGACAGTTGAGCACGCCGCGGCCAACAAAGTCAAAGCAGCCGAAGAAACTATCCGGAAAAGCTACGAGGAACTGAAAAAATCCATCCAGGAAGACAAATTGCTGACCGATGCCAAGCGCGCTGAATATCTGAAGAAACTGGAGACATCTCACAGCAACACACTTACTCAGCTCGAAAAAGACATGACTAATTTTCGAGACCAGATTATATTTCACGAGGCCGTTCCCAATAGCGAACATTGGGAGAAAGCTCTCAAAGCTTTGGATGACGCACTGCAAGTAATCAAGAAAATTCCGGAAACTGAAAAAACTGAAAACCAAAAAAGAATTGTGAAGTCAGTTGAGGATGCGCGCGCCCAGGCCGAAGAGGATGGTCAATTTGAAGTGCGTTTCGGACACAACAAAGAGTTTAGCCAAAAGGAAGGCATTCCAGTGGATGAACTCCTGGGAGAACTAAAGAAAAAACAAGACAAACTGGAACAAGATCTGCAGACTTTCAATACTCAAGACGGAGCTGAAATCACCGATCTCAAGGAGCAACTCAAGCAAATCGATGAGGAAGAGGCTGTAGACGCTTTGGATCCAGCGGAAATAAAAATTCTCGAGGAGGAGCGAGCCAAATTGGAAAGTCAGCTCAAACAGGTCACCGCCAAGCAGACCGACCTAGAGAGTGAAATCAAGGATTTGAGTGATTTGCGTCAAACGCTCACGGAAAATAGCCAGGGCTATTTCGAGTTGCGGCCCGACATGGTAAACGAGAAACAACATCCGCGCACCGAACTGGAAGCTTATTTCATTTCCCAAGACAACCGTAAGACTGGCACTCAAGAATCGGACTACACACCCCTGGCCATGGAGGCCATGCGCGATCGTCGAGAATTGGTGAAAAAACAAAGCGAGGAAGGCGAGATTGAACTAGTCGTGGAGCCCCCGAAGCCGCCCGTAACGGAAGGCTACCACATCGACATCTCCGAAATTGTGAAAGCTTTCGCCTGGCGCCAGGCTGAAGAAAAATTGCGTGAATGCCTGGATAAATCCAACTTTTTCAAAAAATGTTTCGTGCGCCTGGGCGAGAAAGGTTATCTCATGAAATTTTACAAGGAAGCTCTGAATGCTATTCAGGCTAACAAAAATTTGATGAGCGAAATTGAGACACGTGTTCTCGGCGACAGTACTGTTCGCTCGGAACACAAAGATCGCTCCTATGAGCTTCTGGATAGCGTGATTGAGGAATACACCAAGAATATCGCCGAGGCTACCGAGAAGGGCGAAACGGTCAACGATCCGGCTGTCAATTCGGAATTGTCGCGACTCTTTGCTGAGCACGCCCTCAATCCGATGACTCGCGAACAATTTGACGCGGAGGTGACTAGCCGCATCAATCCCCTGTTGAACGGCAAGCAATATTCAACTGACGCTGGTCGCGACCGCGAAGCCAAAGGACTCATGTATGCCAACAACTTTTTCAAGTTGGCTGAAGCTTATCGAGAGCAAGCTAGTCAGAAAGTGGCCGAACTGGAAAAACAATTCGGTCCAGAACAAAGAGAAAACATTTTGAAAGAACTCCGAAGCGAAATGGCCCTCGACATCCATTTGGGTCTCAAGGAACGCGATATCTACGAAACTAAGCCCAAGCCAGTACTAAAATGGTACGAAAAATTCGTGGACATCACCCAAAATATTCCTGTTCTCAATAAAATTATTGCTAGCCCAACCGCCTATGGAGTCTTGGGTGGAGTAGTTGGCTCTTTGTTCTCCAAAGGATCCACTCGAGCTTTAACCGGAATCGGCATCGCTTCACTAGGAGTCGCTCCCTGGCTCACTCCTCTCATTCTGGGCGCTGCGTTTGGCGGTACCTATGGCGCCATGCGCCGCTCGCGGGACTTGCAATATGATCGCGGCATGGATTTGCGTCGCAAAACCCTCGGCTATGAAGTTGGTCCAGACGCTACCCGTACTCAAAAAATTCGTGAGTTTCACTATGACCTCAAACAAGCTGATGAATTGCAAGCCGGACTGGAAACTCTGAAAAACCAAACTGAGCTGAGCGACGAAGATAAGCGAGCCGTCGCTGAAGTGATCGCACGCATCCAGACTGAACGCGAAAAATCGGTTGACCTGATTGGCGTTTCCGAAGAGAAAGGTCAAGAACACCGCACCAAACTAATCGCCATGAAAGATTTGAAAGTGTCTTTGTCCGAAGTTCGGGCTCAGTTCGGTTTGACTGAGGCTGAATTGGCACCCTTGGTGCAGGAATGGAATCAACTGCTTGCCCAAAATATTCAGGAGAATGACCAATTATTTGGTAAGTATAAACGCACCGAGTCGATCAAGGCTGGTTTTATTGGTGCCGGTGTAGGCCTGGTGGCTGGGGCACTCGCGCAATACGGCTCTAACAAGATTCAGGAAATGTTTGGCCACACGCCCAAATCGGAAAGTGCCCTGGAACATCTCTGGCACAAAATCAACGGTAACCCCAACTTTGAGCGTGACCTGGTGCCAGCGGCTGCTATTTTGCCAGATGGTTCACCTATCAAGGTCAGTGTCCCCCGCGGTTACACCGTCCTGCAGGGTGTTGATGGAAAGAATGTTTTGTTTGATGCCCAGGGTCGTTCAGTAGGACCGGTTAACTTTGCTGAGGATGGATCGCTCTTGGAGACTTCCAAAAATATGCTGGCCGAGAGAGGAGTTCGCATTGATACCAAGATGGTGGAGGGCGGCACTCGAACCGTCGGCGCCATGGATTATCTCAAAGACAAATTGGGTGTCCACAAACGAGGCCTGTGGCACGACGAACCAGGCGAACGCTACAGCAATTTCTTCAATCGCTTCATTGAGCACGAGGGCAAGCAGCAAATGCTCCACCTCAAGCCCGAAGCTGATGGCCGAGTTTATGTGGATGTTAGCAAAATTATTGATAACATTGAGCGAAATTTGCGCGGAGACTTCAAGGTGCTGGGCACTAATCCGGATGGCAGCATCGATAATGACTTCATGCATATGGCAAGTGACATGAAAAACATGGAACCGGGAGCCCTACGCGATATGATTCGTGAGCGCTTGCAGTTTGCCGTTATCCCGACCGGGGAGGCTAATCGTCAGGGCTTGAGCTTGCTCGTTGAAGGCGCCACTCCCGATGGAAAAATTTATCTCCCAGAAGAGTTAGCTCAACAATTCAAATCAGCGGCGGACTTCCGCGATGGTCATTTGCCGTTCAGTTTTGGCGAAACTCGCTTTGCGGGTGATGTTCTCAACACCGGCCAGGGAGTGGAACTGGGCGACTTCACTGTCACCGATCAGCCCATTTCGACGCATGAAATATTTGTGCCCAAGAGCTGGGATGTTCCCTATGTGCTCCCGGCTGTACCACGCTGGCAGCTAGAGGGTCGCCGCACCAAGGAACAAGCGACGAAGGCCAAGGAGGCTGAGGAAATGACACCGGTAAACATGGGCGGAGTCAATGTGAATGTGCCCAATGAAAACATCGAAGCCGTGGAACGGGGCGAGGACCTCTCCGCCGAAGCTGAAAAGGCCGCGGAAGAATCAATAGCACAGCCCGAGAAGAAACCTGAACAGTCGCCAGTAACTCCAGAGGTAGCCCCCGAAAAAAAGGAGGAGCGCCAAACCCTAAAAGAAATATTTGAAAAATATGGCCACTTAGAACGACCCTCAGCCAAAGACCGGGAGGAAATGAAACAATGGCTCATGCCAATCAATCAAAAGCAGCTAGCCGAGATATTCAAAAGTGAAGAACAGATCAAACAACTGGCGATTCTCTACAAGAAAGCTTTTCCCAATCAATCTGAAGCACGGGCGTCTTTTGAAAGCAAAGTGAGACCCGCTCGCGTCAAGCGCCTGAGACTAATTCTTGAAGCCGAAGAGAAACAGCCCCAACGGTCAGAACAGCCGCCTGAGCAAAACGTCACAGCCTAAAACAACTACTAAAAATCCTCTCGTCGACTCGGGAGGATTTTTTGGTTTAAGCTTGGCACTTTCCCTAGAGACATACTATAATATGAAGGTAATCGGCCTAAATCCAATTCTATGAAAATTATTGAAGAGTTCAAACAATTCGCCATTCGCGGCAGCGTGGTTGACTTGGCCGTCGGCGTGATTGTGGGCGGTGCTTTCGGTAAGATCGTTACTTCGTTTGTGAATGACATTCTGATGCCCCCTCTTGGACTTTTGTTGGGCGGGGTAAATTTCGCCGATTTGCGAGTCATTCTCAAGGGAGCCAACGGCGACAATCCGGCCATCACGCTCAACTACGGTAATTTTATCCAGACCACGGTAGACTTTTTGATTATCGCCTTTTTTGTTTTCCTGATGGTCAAAGGGATGACTATTCTGCGTCGCCGCAACCACAAAGCTGAGGAAAATTCAGAAGTGAAAGACACTAAGTCGGAACAGCTCCTCACTGAAATTCGAGACCTCTTGAAAAAATAAGCTGAGCACGTCGCCAAACTGGAAGACGATTGTTTTCACAGTGCTGACGACGACATGGCAATTAACTTGATGGACATTCAGAAAGTGAAAATTGGCGGCCCGGCGGGAGAAAAATTGTCCTCGGCTTCCTTTTTTGACGAACACTCGAGCACAAGATTACGAACTGTTCGCCAAGCTGAACCCGTCCGCCCGCGCTATTCAATCCGCAAGGCATTGCGAATTTTTCTGATAATCGTTGTTTTGGGAATGATCAACTGGGGTGCATTTTTGTTTTTCAAAATACACTCTGTGAGTCAGCGCGTCACCATTCAAAATGAGCCGCGTTCTCTGATGCAGGACGTTGGTTCCGTTGTCGCTTCTGTGGTGATTCCAAGCCGCGAACCGCTCAGAGGCGAAGCTGATGGACGGATCAATATTCTGCTGCTGGGTGCAGCGGGCACGAACAAACCTGGTCAAAACCTTACTGATACAGTCATGCTCATGAGCATTAACACCAGTGCCAAGCGAGTGGCCCTACTCTCTCTCCCCCGCGACCTGCTGACCAAAGTCGCTAACACCCAACTTTCAACTAAAATAAATTCGATCTATCAGTATGGTTTGTCCAATGACCAGGGTCTCGATCCTATTCGTAATACCGTATCGGAAATAACCGGTCTTCCTATTCACTATTCGCTCGTAGTTGATTTTTCCGCCTTCACTCAGTTCATCGACAACCTAGGCGGCATCAATGTCACAGTTGAACGCGACATCTACGATCCGCGCTATCCGGGTCCCAACTACAGCTATGAAACCTTTTCCCTTGACAAAGGTTTCCAACACCTCGACGGAGCTACTGCCCTGAAGTATGTTCGAGAACGCCACGACGATCCCGAGGGCGATTTTGGCCGCGCCAAACGCCAACAACAAGTCATTCAGGCCGTTCGCAATAAAGCGTTGTCCCTCCGCACTTTTCTGGATCCTTTCCGGTTGGGCAACCTCCTGGACACTCTCGGTGAAAGCGTGAAAACCGATGTAACCCTCGACGAAGTGGAAAGGTTTGTCACACTTATCCGAGAAGTGGATACGCAAAACGTTACTAATGTAGTAGCGGATGCCTGGAATAAAGATAGCCTGCTCAAGGTTTCCCATCTCAATACGCCTGCGGGCCGAGCGTTCGTGCTGGTACCACGCACTGGAAACTTTGGCCAAGTCCAAGACCTCGTCCTCAACATTTTCGACCTCGATCGCATCCGCCAACGTCGAGCCGAATTGGACAAAGAAAGTGCCACTGTGACAATCGTCAATGGTAGTGGCGATAAAAATATTCCGACTAAAGTTGAGTCGCTACTGCGTGAACAGCTGAAGATAAAGAGTATCCTTTTCGCTAATCAACTCAAGCAAATAGCCTGGGAACACACCACTGTGCAAGACAATACGCGCGGCGCTAAGATCTATACCCTCGATGAACTCCTGAAAACCCTCCCAGCGACACGGGCCACTGATAATGCTATACTAAATTCAAGCACAGACTTTGTGATTTTGGTTGGCAAAGACATGGTTCGACCACTCTCTTTTGAAGAAGACTCGGTTGAGGAATTCAAAAAATCAGAAGACCAGCAGGAATATTTTGAGCCAAGTAATGATTAATTCGTCAGCTAATATGAAGCTAATCGTCGGACTCGGAAATCCAGGTCAGGAATATGACCATACGCGCCACAACCTCGGCTTTGTTTTTGTTGACAAACTGCGCGATGAGTTGAGTTTTCCCGAATTCAAACTCGAGAAAAAATTTGCGGCTGAAATCTCGGAAGGCGCTGCCCATGAAAAAAAATTGCTGCTAGTGAAGCCCCAGACTTTCATGAATCTGTCAGGCGAAGCCATCCAAAAAATTATGGCGTTCTACAAACTTTCTCCGGCTGATCTTTTGATCATTCATGATGACATTGACATTCCGGTCGGAAAATATAAAATTGCCACCGATTCTTCTTCGGCGGGTCACAACGGCGTACAAAATATTATTGATCAACTTGGCACCCAAACTTTCCAGCGCCTCCGCATCGGCATTGGTGAAACTAAGGAAGACGATGTGCCAGTGTGTCGTCTTGGTGTGCACGACTTCGTGCTGGGGAGAATAACTCCCGACGAGCAAACAAGGATAACTGCGATTGAGAAAGCAATCCTCGAAGCCATCGAGCAACTTATTTAGAAAAAATATATCTTCCAGAAAATACTCGAAAGACAACTATTGCGCTTCTGCGCGGTGGTTGTTTTTTGAAACAATTTTAAAGGGGGCACAGGAAATCAGTCTTCCCGCGCCCCCTTTAGTTTTGCCTGTTCAGGCTTCAGTCGCCGGCGCCTCCTCCACCGGATCGTCCGCCACCATACTTGAATCCACCAGGAGAATTGTTGTGACTACTGCTGGACCTACGAGTCGCTTCGGCCGCCCGCTCAGCCGCTTCTCGCAGCAGTCGCAGGCGATCCGCTTCGGCCTGTCTGGCTTCTGCCTCCCTTCTCTCTTTGGCCGCCTTAATCTCGCGCTCAGCCATCTTGATCACCTTGTTGAGCAGCGTTTCAGCGTTGGTCAGTAGTTCAACAGCTGTGATCCAGTCCACCAGCTCGCCCTGCGAGAGCCGCTTGGCCTCGACGATCATGCCGGCAGCCGCACTCAGGTCAATGGCGTGACTGCTGCTGACATCCGGGGCAGAAGCGATAGCCTCAGCGTTCCCCAGTACGCTTTGGACTCTCGCGAGCACGCCGGGGAAATTCGTCTTGGCGTCGGCGATCTTGCGCCGGACCTCATCGATCCGAGCAAAGAACTGGCGAACCTCGCCCAGTTGCCGTCCGACCTCCTCCACTTCTTTCCTGGCCGCCTCGAACTTCTGGGCTTCCATCGCGTTGGCCTGTTCGGCCCCAACCAACTCAGTCTCGATTTGCTCCAACAGTTCGCCGGTCATCAGCTTGAAGGTCTGATCGAGCATGCCCCAGACCGATCGCGGAGTCTCCTGCTCGATCTGCTCGAGAATCCGCCTGACCGTCAGTTGATCCTCGATCACGCTCTGAAGCGTGGTCCGATGCCGCTGAATAACCGCGTCAGTCTCTTTCCGAAAATCCGGAAGAGCTTTGAGTTGCGCGACCACACTGGCCGACGACTCGGCCAATTTGATGGCCTCCTCGATGACCGGCCGCGGATCTTCATTGGCCTGGAGCAGACCATCGAACTTCTTGAAGGTCGCCGGCAGTTCAGCCACCTCCGCCTCCCGAAGCGCTTCCGAACGATAGCCTTCCGAGCGGAGCGCGTTCGTCACCTGGATCCACTCGGCAAATGCTTGCCGGGCTGCGGCCACCTTGTCCGCCGCCAGCTTCTTCAGCCGCTCGATTTCCCGTGGCCAGCTCTCGATGTTTTGTTGGATTCGTTGGGCCCACTGGATCGCAGATCGCACCCGCGCCATCTGCTTGAGGTTAGCGTCGAGGGTCTTGGCATTTCTCCAGTCGGAATCGAAGACGGTCAGAAATTCCGCTTCGGCTTCCTTGACTGCCTTCTCCAAATCGGCAGCCGTCTTTTCCGCGCCGGCCCTGACCCAGGACGGATAGTCTTTATACTGCGCGAAATTGACCTGGTAGCCCCGGAGGTGGTCCAGTGACTCCTTAAACTCCGTAATGAGGACGTTCAGCTCTCGCCTTTTCTCCTCTCGCTCCTTTCGTTCACGCCATTTCTTGCGAAGAAACCACACGAACCCGTGGAGGATCAAGTACAGCACCACGCCAACCAGGACACTCTTGATCAGAAACCAAATGGTTTCGGCTTGCTCTTTCTCGCGCTGCCGTTGAAGCTGATGCTCTGCGATTTCCGCCTGAAGCCGCTTCGCCTCTGCCTCCCTTTCTTCCGGAGAGAGCTGAACGACGGGCTTAGGAGCGACCTCGACCGCTTGCGCCGGCACGATCGTCGCAAGCACGTCATCAACCACACCCTCGACGCTCTCGGCGATTTTCCCCTGATCGAATGGCACACGGTTGCGCCTCAGGATCTCGCCGACCTTGGAATCCGGCAAAACTCCTTCCAGTCCGTATCCGACTTCCACCCAGCGCAGCCCCTTTCCGCCGCTTTTTCCCGGAACATCGGTGGCAATGAGAATCAGGATGCCGTTGTCTCTGCCGGCTTTTCCAATCCCCCATTTATGAAACAGTTCCTCGGCGTACGCGCTGATCTCCTCTCCTTGGAGCTTGAGAACAACCGCCACGACCACCTCGTTCGAAGTCTTGGCCTCGTGGTCGTCGAGCTTCTGTTCCAGACGATCTCGAGCCTCACCGCTGAACACGCCGGCGAAGTCGTTGACCATACGCCAGCCAGACGCGTCCGTTTGCGGATCGGGATACGTTACTGCAAAACTGGGCACAGCTCCAAGCTGCACCAACACCAACAGTAGCGGCAACAGCTTTCTCATCCTCTTCTCCTCTCGTGGTTGACCTGCGATTTCTGATGACTCGCTTCAGCCATCGCTGACTGAAACCCATTATTTCTCAAATTTCAAATAGCCCGCCAGCCCGAAAGCTGACGGGTAATTATACTAAAGAAAACGCGCTCTGTCAATGTGCCTCAAAAACAAAAAAACCGCCCTCAGCCGGCTGGCGAATGGCGGTTTTCATTGACTTCCACAGTCCCATCCGCAGTGGCATCCTTTCCTAAAAATTTAGGATTAAATGCGCTTAATCTACTTGCGAAACCTAAGGAGGATGGTTCGCGTTCGACTGCGAACAGGACTGCGAAAACCAATTTTCAATGCAACGGTCTATTGTAGCACCAATCTACTGGTTTGTCAACCATAAAAGGCCGACTATGGCTTCGGAAAGCCCAATCTAATAAAGGAGTTCGCGCGTCTAGCGCTTATTTTTTACGCTGTGCCCGTACTCGATCAATTTCGGTCAAATATTGCTTGCGCAACCGAACGCTTTTGGGTGTCACTTCCAAATATTCGTCTTCAGCCATAATTTCCAAGCCACGCTCCAAAGTGATGAGAAGTGGTGGGATAAGCTGCAAGGCATCATCAGTTCCGGAAGAACGCATGTTGGTCAATTGCTTACCCTTGGTTGGATTCACGGTCATGTCGTCCCCCTTCGTCACATTGCCAATAACCATGCCATTGTAAACTTCCGTGGCTGGACCAATATAGAGTACTCCGCGCTCTTGCAAATTGGCCAATGAAAATCCGAGCGTCTTGCCGTTTTCACCAGAAACCATTGAACCCACATCGCGCCGCTTGATCTCGCCCACATAGGGTTTGAAGCCGATGAAGCGACTGCACAGAATTCCCTCGCCCCGCGTATCAACCACAAATTGATTGCGGTAGCCCAAGAGTCCCCGCGTCGGAATTTCAAAAAGCATCCGGACTTGGCTGCCGTGGTTTTCCATGTGCGTCATAATCCCCTTCCGTTTGCCCATCTTCTCAATCACCGCGCCAGAAGAAACGCTCGGCACATCAATCGTAGCTTCTTCGAACGGTTCCACTTTTTTCCCAGCTTCTTCTTTGATGATTACTTGCGGCTGTGAAACTTGCAGCTCAAATCCTTCCCGCCGCATATTTTCCAAGAGGATAGCGATGTGCATTTCTCCTCGGCCATAAACTTTGTAGTGATCCGTGGAAGAAAAATCAACCTTGAGTCCCACGTTGACTTCCAGTTCTTTCTCCAGACGTTCACGAATCTGACGGTTAGTCACAAACTTGCCCTCTCGACCCGCAAACGGCGAGTCGTTCACAAAAAAGTCTAGCGAAATAGTCGGCTCATCCACCTTGATCGCCGGCAACGCCTCTTGATCCTCGGCAGCGCAGATTGTTTCACCGATATCGATATTTGGGAAACCAGCCACAATCGCAATGTCGCCCGCCAATACTTCTGCTGTTTCTTTGCGTTGCAATCCTTGAAAAGTGAAGAGCTTGGTCACCTTGCCTTTGTCTGATGTGCCATCGGGCCGCTTGATCACCACGTTGTCTCCCATTCTCAGTGTGCCTTCATAAATCCGCACGATGGCCAAGCGACCCAGGAAATTGTCATAGGCCAAATTGAAAGGTTGGGCGCGTAGGGGCGCTTCAATGTTAGCCTTGGCCGGAAGCACTCGATGCAAAACCATTTCTAAAAGCGGCGTCATGTCCGTTGAATAATCATCCAAATGATTTTTGGCAATCCCATCCCGGCCAATGGCATAGATCACTGGGAACTCCAGTTGTTCATCGTTGGCCCCCAAATCCAGAAATAATTCAAAGACTTTTTCCTGAGCCATGTCTGGATCGGCCGCCGGCTTATCAATCTTATTCAAAACTACGATCGGCTTGAGACCCAGTTCCAAAGATTTTTTGAGCACAAAACGAGTCTGGGGCATCGGCCCTTCCTGGGCGTCCACCACCAAGATAACGCTATCAATCGAGCGCAGCACCCGCTCCACTTCACTCCCAAAATCCGCATGGCCCGGCGTGTCCACGATGTTAATTTTCGTGTCTTTATAGGGCAGCGAGGCATTTTTGGAATAAATAGTGATTCCTCGCTCCTTTTCCAAAGCGTTGGAATCCATACTCACCCCCTCTTCCACCATGCCCGATTGCTTCATCAAGCTGTCCGTAATGGCCGTTTTGCCATGGTCGACGTGAGCGATAATAGCGACGTTGCGAATTTCCATACCGTTGCTAGCTAATTCAAATAAAAAAACTGCCTGTCTCTGGCAGCCACCCCTAGTTGCCCTAATACAATGTATAGCAGGAAACGCTGTTTTCGTCAATGTAGCTCGCATTAAATACTGTTATGAGGTTGACTAGACAGGATCACTGTGTTACAAATTACGCGCTGGTCGTTAACAGAACGCACTGCTTCGCCCGTAAGACGGAAAGGAGAAAGACCGTGAAGGTCAAAGTCTACGGCAGCAGAGGGTCAGTACCCATCTCCAACCCCTAAAGCACTCGCTTCGGGGGCAACACAACGTGCCTCCGGGTCATCTCGGACTGCATTCCGAAGAACATGGCCGTGGTCTTGGATGCTGGAAGCGGATTCGTACCGCTCAGCTACGACCTCCTCCGCGAGGGCGGTATCGAGGAAGTGGTTGTCCTGTTCACCCACTACCACCACGACCACACCCAGGGCTTATTCCTGTCGCCGCTCATCTTCATGAAGAACATGGGGCTGCGACTGGTCGGTCCGCTGCAGAACGGGGTTGATCCCAAGCAGATGCTCGAGGATCTGATGCGACCGCCATACTTTCCGGTTCACCACCGGGAGGTTGACAGTCACATCGTCTGCAAGGGCCTTGAGTTCCCCAAGACCTGGCTGGGACTGTTCCACCCTCAGGGTGGCGGCAGGCTCATGGAGGTCGACGCGTACGAAAAGCTCCTCCTCAAGGGCAGGTTCCTCCCGATCGGCAAGGGTCAGTATCCGGTCAGCGAGTGCCTCGTGGTCACGATGCGCATCGCCAACCACCCGGAACAGACGATCACCTACCGGTTTGAGGAACGACCCACGAAGAAGACGTTCGTACTCCTGACCGATCATGAGAACCAGTCTGGCCTCCCGCTCGACGTCCAGAAGCACCTCCAGAACGCCGATGTCATCTTCATGGACGCTCAGTACAATGACGCGACGTACCAGAAGCGGACTTCGGGCTTCGGACACGGAACTCCACGGTATTGCGTAAGAGTCGCCAAACAGGTCGGCGCCAAGAGACTGGGGCTCACGCACCACGACCCCAACGCCAAGGATACCGACGTGGACGCGATCCTCGCGGAAGCCAGAACGGAACCCGGCAGCGAAGACCTCGACGTCTTCCTGTGTGCCGATTACCAGGAGATCGACGTCTAACCTCAACCATACCTAGCGCAGGGCAAAGGACAGGTGTTCGACCAATGACCAGCAGGGCCCACCCGCACAACCGCGAGTGGGCCCAGTTACTTTTATACAAGCAGGTTTGATACTGTAATTTGGGCGTTTTTATTCCCGAATGCCCATCAATCCAAAATACGGCTCGATCTTTTTCTTAATCGCCACTAGGTCTATTTTCTTACCCTTGGTTTTTTGCCTGAGTTTGGGATCCAAGATTCTCATCTCCCGATAAGCTTGCAGATAGTAACGCTTGGCTCCCTTGAGCCAGGCGGCAATTTTCTCAAAATCCTTGGCCGTGTGGAGACCCGGCACGACGGTGGTGCGAAATTCATAGTCTACGCCGCTCCGTCGGATCAATTCCACGCTCAACCTGACTCGCGCTAGGTCAACCTTCGTCCCGGCTGTTTGGGAATATTTTCGCGGACTATTTTTGATATCCATCGCCACAAAATCAACCAGCTTTTGATCAAACACTTTTTTGAGCACGTCCGGTCGACTACCGTTGGAATCCAGTTTAACCAGAAATCCCAGTTTTTTAATCTTCTTAATGAAGTCTATGATGTCCGGCTGGATGGTCGGCTCGCCACCCGTAATGCAAACGCCCTCCAACTTACCAATTCTCTTCTTGAGATGAGCAAAAAATTCTTTTTCTTGCTGACCATAATCCAACGGCTGAAATTCGGTTACCAATTCCGGATTGTGACAAAAAGGACAACGAAAAGAACAGCCGACCGTAAACACGGTCGTTGCGATTTTTCCGGGATAGTCGATGAGGGTCAATTTTTGATAACCACCAATCAGCATAAATTTCTAAACGCTAATATCGAACTTCTAACCAGTATTCAAAACTAAAATCTTCCAACTATACAGTCCTGATTTTTTTCGGTATTTTGAAAATTGTTTAGTGTCTAAATATTCGGCTTGTCATTTTCATAAGCTAAGGGCAATCAGCCGCCGGCCGATTGCCCCTCTATCTTCTGTGACTCGCTGACTAACAGCTACAAGTCGGCTGTTCAACCACAAACTCCTTGCGATCCTGGTACTCAGCCGCTTTGCCTTTATTCCACTGTTGAATCGGGCGAATATAACCGACGACGCGGGAGTAAACTTCCGTCTTCTGGAAGTCATGCAGGGCCGGCTCCTTTTCGTAGCATGCCTTACATTTTATATAGATCTCCTCTCCGACTTTGTAGGGCATATACTCCTCATTATGCTTGAGGTCCCGCTTACAGTCGTGGCACACATAGTGTTCCATATGTTTTTGTTTGGTTAATAATTTATTTTTAATATCTAAACAAATTGTTTGTGAATCTGTGCTGTCTAGCAGCTTTCGCAAGCCGGATTACCGATGACAAACTCCTTGCGATCCTGGTACTCAGCCGCTTTGCCTTTGTTCCACTGTTGAACCGGGCGAATATAGCCGACGACGCGGGAGTAAACTTCCGTTGCCTGTTCAATCACACATTTCGGGCAGGTGTAATGTTCACCAGCAATGTAGCCGTGCACCGGACAAATGCTGAATGTCGGAGTGAGTGTGAAATATGGCAACTCATAGGATTCAGCTATCTTGCGCACCAAATTACGCGTAGTGTTCACGTCCCACAACCGCTCTCCGAGAAATCCATGCAACACCGTGCCACCCGTATATTTGGTTTGCAATTTATCCTGCATGTCCAGCGCTTCAAAGATGTCTTCAGTGAAATAGACTGGCAATTGTGAAGAGTTCGTGTAATATGGCTCGGCCTTGCGCTGCCTGACCGCTTCGTCGTTGGCAAAAATCATGTCTGGATACTGTTTAATATCCAAGCGCGCTAAACGATAGGAAGTACCTTCGGCTGGCGTAGCTTCTAGATTATAGAGGTTACCAGTTTCCTCCTGATATTTGATCATCTTCTCCCGCATGTGGATAAGGATCTCCTCCGCCAATTTGCTTCCCGCTTTGGTAGTAATGTCTTTGCCAATCAGGTTGAGCAGCGCCTCATTCATGCCCACCAGACCGATGGTCGAGAAGTGATTAGACCAATAGTGACCACGGCGCATTTTGATTCCATCCAGGTAAAAGCGTGAATACGGATAAAGTCCCTTCTCAGTCAATGCCTCGATGAACTTGCGCTTCGTCTCGAGGCTTTCCCGGGCCGTATCCATGAGCTGGTCTAGCCGCGCATAGAATTCCTTGGAAGTTTTGGATAGATAACCCAGTCTTGGTAAATTGATGGTCACCACGCCCACCGAACCCGTAAGCGGATTGGCGCCAAAGAGTCCGCCACCGCGCTTGTGCAACTCCCGATTGTCCAACCGCAGTCGACAGCACATTGAACGTGCGTCCTCCGGGTTCATATCCGAATTTACGAAGTTAGCAAAATACGGAATTCCGTATTTACCGGTCATCTCCCACAAATGATTGAATTTTTCATTCTCCCAATCAAAGTCCTTGCCGATGTTGTAAGTCGGGATGGGAAAGGTGAAGATTCTCCCATTAGCATCGCCCTCGATCATCACTTCGGCAAAAGCCCGATTAATCATATCCATTTCCTCTTGAAACTCACCGTAGGTTTCTTTTTGTGGCAGACCACCCACAACCACCGCTTCCTTGGCGAGAGTTGAAGGCGCCACCACATCCATGGTGATATTGGAAAAAGGAGTTTGAAAGCCAACTCGAGTCGACACATTCATATTGAACACAAACGACTGAATCTGCTGTTTCACATCCTCAAAACTCAGCCGATCAATACGCACAAACGGCGCCAGCAGCGTATCGAAGTTGGAAAAAGCTTGCGCTCCAGCCACCTCGCCTTGCAAGGTGTAGATGAAATTCACCATCTGTCCCAGAGCTGAACCAAAATGTTTGGCTGGCTTGCATGACACCTTGCCCGGCACGCCTGTAAAGCCCCGTCGCAACAGATCTTGCAAGTCCCATCCACAACAATAGGCCGCAATCAATTGCAAATCATGAATGTGAAAATCTCCGCCTTCGTGAGCTTCGCGAATTTCCCTAGTATAAACTCGATTCATCCAATATTTCGAGCTGACGATTGAAGATATATAATTGTTGAGTCCCTGAAGAGAATAAGCCATATTGGCATTCTCTTTCACGCGCCAGTCAATTTCTTGGATATATTTGTCGACTAGGCTCGTAGCCTCGTCCAGCGATTGATCGGCCTCCCTAATTTTACGGTGTTGCTCTCGATAGAGAATATAAGCCTTGGCGGTCTCTTCAAAATCCAAAATCATGAGCACGCGCTCGACCAAGTCCTGAATCTCTTCAATCTCAGGGACCGAACCTTTCTTGTGCTCCTTATTGAGAAGTTGGACCACCTTGTCCGTCACGCGCCGCGCATCCTTAACCGTTCCTTCACCAGTCACGGCTAGAGCCTTAGTCACAGCTAACACAACCTTCTTTTGATCAAAAGGTACCACTAAACCGCTCCGTTTGATGACCTTCTTGATTTCATTCTTCACTACCGACGCTTTTTTGGCGCTGGCTTTTTTCGTCCCCTTCTTGTTCGTCTTCCGTTTCATTTTTGTTTATACCCCTAAAAATTAATAGTAACCACCAGCCCTAGAGATTCCCCCTTGAGCCTCTTATGTAAAATTGGCACTACTGCTTGACCGTTTTGGCAGGCGCCTGACAAAATGTCTGTTTGTCGATCAACTGAGATTTTTCAGCTTCTTTCATGAAGCTCTCAGCTGTTTTGAACGATTTGTAAACGCTGGCAAACCGCAAATAGCCAACGTCGTCTGTCTCCTTTAGCTTTTCGAGTACTATCTTGCCAATCTCCTTACTAGTTACTTCTGGCTCGCCCTTGGCATGGATTTCAAACTCAATATCGCCCATAATTTTCTCCAATTGCTCATCGCTGACCGGGCGCTTCTCCAAAGCCTTGCGTAGCCCAATCTCAATTTTGCTCCGGTCATAGTCCTGCTTGGACCCATCCTTTTTGACCACCGCCAATCGCAGAATTTCTACTTCTTCATAGGTCGAGAATCGGGCATGACATTTCTCGCATTCCCGACGACGACGAATGGCCTTCCCGTCATTAGTATCGCGGGAATCGACTACCTTGGTATCCAGATGACTGCAAAATGGACAAACCATAATCGTAGCTAAAAGCTGTAAATTCCTAGAATTTATAAAGCCGATATGCTAGAGGCTTTACAACTTGTGAAACTTTCCGAATTTTATGACTTTATAGACTAAATATACTACATGTAGTGTACTGTGAGCTGATTATACCACAAGTGGAAAAAGCGGTCAAAGCCTGTCAAACATCACATTTTTGGGCAATTTATTGCCAACTGGCTAAGTTATCCACAGCTCTATTTGATGAAATTTTATAACTATTGTATTACTTCCAAACAGATAATGCTAAGCAAACAAAAAAACAGCCCCGGATTACCCCGAGACTGTTTTTATTTCGTCACAGCTTGTTGCTAATTGCCTGTTTCTTGCCACTTGTTGTCATCACAGGAACCCTGGTTGCAAGGCTCATTCGCCACGCTATCAACCACTACCGCCCCACTTCCGTCGCACTTGTAGCGGGTAGTCTGAGCAACTCCTGATCCGCAAGTGATAATATTGCCACCGGCGTCTTTACATTCTCCATGAGTTGGCCCAGGAGGCGTGCAAGCAACGGATTCGGTCTTGCAGACATCGGAGCAACCATCGCCCGAAGCATTGTTACCATCATCACATTCCTCACTGAGTTGTGTTCTGCCGTCACCGCAGACAGTAACATACACTGACTTAGGATTAGGAGCTGGTTTCTGAGCTAGACTGTCCCAGCAATCAGTATAGAAAGTAGCGGTTCGATCGAGATTAATTGGCTTGCTGCCGTTCGGACCGACTACCATGTCAGGAAAGACTGGCGTGGCTGTCCCACCATCCTCATAGCGACCCCATCCCCAACAATTTGTGGCTAATCCAGCCGGAGAAGATGAGCTCCAATTGAGAGTAGTTAGCCCATTTTTGGGAATCGCTGTCGCGGTAGCGCTCAGTGCTGAAACTGGAATATTAGCCACGGTAACGTGCACCGTTTTAGGATCAGGACTCGGTTTCTGGCTAACCGCATCCCAGCAATAGGCATAGAAAGTGGCACTTCGATCGAGGTTAATCAGCCTGCTACCGTTAGCTCCAACGACAGCATCGGGAAAGGCTGGAGTAGCAGCCCCATTATCATCATAGCGACCTGCACCCCAGCAGTTAGTAGCTAGGCCCGCTGCAGATGAGGAGCTCCAACTAAGTTTGGTTTGGCCATTAGGAGCGATGGTCGTGTTTGTGGCGCTTAGCGCAGAGACTGGCGGATCCACAACCCTGAAGGTTACCGAAACAATCGGCGAAGCTGCCCAAGAGTCAGCCAACCAGAATTGGGCTGTATGAGTTCCGACTGAAAGAGTTCGCGTAAAAGATGCCTGACCAGAAGCCTGAGGTTGGTTATAATTCCAAGTGTTCCCATCGATGGCCCAGGCATAGGCCATGATGGCGTCGCTGTCGGCATCGGTGCCATAACCACTGAAGCTTATATTTGCTCCTTGAGCAAAAGTTGCGTTCATCGCCGGAGATGAAATGTGGGCCACTGGAGCATTGTTGCACCACGGCGA
>SCTJ01000085.1 GCA_004297805.1 Patescibacteria group bacterium
TAGCAAATTTCACCTAAATTGACCCCCCTCATTTCACGACATCTGACCCCCCTTATTTCACTGGTCTGACCCCTGTGATTTCACGGGAAGCTGACCCCTTTAGAAAAGCGACCCAGGGAACGTAGAGCCAGAGGTATCTTCTTTTAAAAAGGGGGTGCCAATGGCACGACGAAAAGGTTTACGGATGAGGCTTGAGATTGAAAGACTGCGTGGACTAGGCCACGGGAAGAAAACTATTTCACGGATATTAAAGATATCGCGTAACACAGTACGCCGATACTGGGATGATGGTATTAAAAAAAAAGAAAATGCACCTGCACTTTATGTAGCACCATGGGCTGAGGCTTTAGATTGGAAGATAATAGAAGAAGCAGTTTCACGGGGGCAATCGCTATCGGATTACTGGGAATCTTATCAAAGCGGGCTGCAAGATGGGCACGTTTTAAAAATTATTCCATACGTAACATTTTGGCGCGAGTACCGAAGGCGATACCCACGAGTAGATTTGGTTATGCACAAGAATTACCAGCCAGGACTCAGAGCTGAAGCTGACTACAAGGGGCGGGAATCAGATTTTGGATTTATCGACAAAAAAACTGGGGAGTGGATCCAGCTTGAGCTTTTTGGAGCAGCACTTTGCTTTAGCCAACTTTTTTATTGCGAGGCAACTCAAACACAAAAACAAGTTGATTGGCTTATGGCAACTCAAGGAGCCTTTCGCTATTTTGGCGGCGTCACAAAGACTGTAGGAATAGACAATGCCACTGTCTCAGTCAAAAAAGCTGACTTTTATGATCCGGATGTAAATTTCGAGTATTGGAAATTTTCAAAGCATTTTGATTTTGCACCGATTCCAACCGAGCCTGGAGAACCGACTCACAAAGCTGTCATCGAAAATCTTCTTGGCGTATTTTGGCGTTGGGTGAGACCGCGTTTTAAGCGACGTACGTTTTTTTCAAAGGTTGAGGTGAATCACTTTCTCTTTGCCCAGTGTGATGAGTTTAATAATCGAGTGCAAAAGAAATATGGTTCTTCAAGAAGAGAGCGTTTTGAAAAAGGAGAGAAAGAAAAGTTAAAGCCGATTCCTAAAGCGGTTTATGAAATCGCCGAGTGGCAGAAAGCGAAACTGCATGCTGACTGCCACGTGCAAGTAAAATGGAATTTTTACTCTAGTCCCTACCAACTTAGAGGAAAAGAACTCGATGTAAGAGTGTCTCCTTCTTTTATCGAGATTTTTAATAATCTTGAAAGAGTGGCACTCCACCAGAAGTTTTCAGATGGCTCCAAAGGAAGATACCAAACAGATAAAAATCATTTGCCACCTGCTCACCAGGCGATGTTTGAATATACGCCGCAGAATGTACTGGATGATGCAAAAAAGATTGGACCTGAAACCTTTGCTGTCGTTGAAAGACTTATTACCAAGAGCCGCCACCCTTTAGTCTTCCTAAGACGTTGTCAGGGAATTGTGAGGTTAAAATCAAGATTGGGGGCTGAGAACGTAGAGCGCGCGTCAAAAATGATTAACGAACTAAACATCAAATTCCCAAGGCTCAATGAGTTACAAAATATCGCAAAGGCGCCCATACAACCCGTACCCAAAAAAATTGAACGAAAAGAGAATCCCTATCTTCGGGGCCAGATGAGCTGGTCCTTTAACCAAAAAGAGGAGAACCATGACAACACTAAACACTAATGAAAATTATCTTATGGAGTTAAAACTTCACGGGATAAGAAATAACCTAAGCCACAGACTCAAAGACGGCTTGGATGAAAAGCTTGGCTACGAAGAGTTTCTTGGCCTTTGTCTGTTTGATGAAATCGAACACCGCAGGAACGTTAAGGTTCAGAGATTCATTTACAGTGCTGCGTTTCGGTCTTCGGCAACACCGGAAGGAATCGACTTTGCGGCATCCCGTAGTCTCGACAAGAAACAAATAGCTGAACTTTCAACATCAAGATTTATCAGAGATGGGCACAATCTTTTAATCGTTGGGCCTACTGGCGTTGGCAAATCATATCTTGCCACTGCCATCGCAATGGCTGCATGTCGTAACCGTCATTCAACTCTGTTTTTTCGTATGAATACGCTCATTGAAAAACTTTCACTCGTAAGGGCTTCAGGAAATTATCTTAACTTCCTAAAACGAGTCTCAACTGTGGATTTGATTGTGCTTGATGACTTCGGTCTTAAACCACTGCCGCCACAGCAGTACCAAGACCTCTACGACATTCTAGATGAACGGATTGAAACCAAATCCACCATTGTGACCACACAATTACCAGAAGAAAATTGGGGTGAGGTCATTGATGATCCAGTTACCTGTGAAGCCATCACTAGGCGCATCGTTGAAAAGGCAATCCGAATAGAAATAAAAGGAAAACCTTATGTGAAAATGGGAAAAGTATTGACCAAAACTGACCCCTCGTGAAATACAAACCCTGCGTCCCTTCGGTCCGCTAAAGCATGGGGGTCAAACCCGTGAAATCGAGGGGGTCAGATCGGTGAAATCCGCTA
>SCTJ01000086.1 GCA_004297805.1 Patescibacteria group bacterium
GAGCTGGGTGGATTGAAGGTGGAAATCAACTTGTCGATCGGTTCTCCGTCCCAGGTGCCGTTGTGGTTCTGGTCGATGTACACGATGTTGCCGGCGGCAACGGCGAGGGTGGCAGGGGAGCGTGGATGCACTACTAACTCCTCGGAGTACTTATCGCTTGGTTGTCCGAGTGAGTCATAGGATTTGAGTGCTAAGTAATAGGTCTGGTTGCTATCGAGGCCGGTGATGGTGTGGGTCGTCGTCTCCTTTCCCGGTACTTCAATGGGAAGTCCATAGGTGCGACTAGCTGTTCCGTAGTAGATCAAATACGAGATAACCTCCGGATCTTTCGTGTTGGCCGTCCAGGTTAGTGTTATGTGGTCGGTAGCTTGCAGCTGAGTAGCTGGAGCTAGGACCATGGCCAGAACGGCCAATCCAAATAATATTCCCTTTCCCACGGTTGCCGTCCTCCCTTTCGGTTTTTTGCGCTTAGCGCTTAGTTTGGCGTTTTTGGTTTCTGTTTGTATTTACTTTTCAAGATACAGGCCCCCCTAGTGTTGATCAGGCGTGGCCTGATTTCGGCTACAGTGTAACACAAAAAGGCGCAAAAATACAGAATTATCCGGTTTTATGCTTTCTAAAACTGCTGTTTTCAGGTATTTCCAAAATAAACGACAGTCTGGTATCATGTAGGCCTAAGGGGGAACCGCCCTTTGAAATATTGCCAACCCAATGACAACAAGGAGAGCATGCCATGAGGGAATCAGCGGTACCGCAGCCCAAAAGCGGTGTTGCCATTTCCTCAGCCAATGAGGAATGGTGGTCGAAGTTTCCGCAAAATGAGTTGAGGACAGGCGAAAGACGCAGTTACTCCGAGCAGTTTGTCTGGGTGGCCTCAGGTAGTGGTTTTTACCTGGAGGTGCACCTGGATGGGATGGTTAGTCGTTTTCCCTTTTCCCCGGGAGATGTTTTGGAGGCTCAGGGAAAAAAGAGGAATGCGATTGAGCTTGAGGCGCTGGCGGATACGACGATCATTCGGCTGCCAGATCCCAGCTTGCTGTCAGATCAGGCGATTAGGGCGCTACTACATTCTAGCCGGCGAAGGGAGAAGATCTGTATTCATCTCTCCAATAAGGCTAGATCGGTAGTTGTCACCAAGAACGTTTTACTGCTCTTGATCGAAGCTGGGACCTGCATGAAGACAGGCGAGGGATACAGGGTTCCCTTTGCTCACTCCGTGTTGGCCGAGATTGCCGGTATGTCCCGAGAAAGTGTGACTCGAAGCTTGAGGACGCTTGGTCACTCGGGGTTTTGTTTACACCGGAGATCTGCCACGGTGGTGCAAGAGAAGACTTACGAGCGGGAGCGTCTCAACAATCAGCTGTTGCAAGATCTGGCAGAGGAGGACGAATTTGCGCGATCAGCACTGGGACTGGAGAGACGACCGCGAGTCTTCATGCAACGAGCCT
The DNA here is from genome assembly GCA_004297805.1 of Patescibacteria group bacterium. Classification (GTDB taxonomy): domain Bacteria; phylum Patescibacteriota; class Minisyncoccia; order Moranbacterales; family SCTJ01; genus SCTJ01. The sequence continues at coordinate 1,449 of SCTJ01000086.1, forward strand.
ACTGCAAATGGAGGACGGCACCGTTCAGGAGATAGTTAGAATCCCAACTATCAGGCGGGAGGGGCAATATAACGGATAGAACGTATCCATCGACCAGCCAGTAGCGATCCGCGCTATTGGCTGGTTTCAATTCCAGCTACTATCTGGAGTGCTGGCGTTGATTTTTGCCAGGTTTTGTATTATCATGAAAACACGTTTATTTGAGTAATTCTCAGTCAAATTGTATGGAAGGAAAGCCATTTTTGTCGGTTGTAGTGCCTCTGTATAACGAGGAAGGGAATGTGAAAGAGTTGCACAAGCGGATTCTGACTGCTTGTCAGGGGATTGGCAAGCCGTTTGAAATCATCTTTGTGGACGATGGATCGAAAGACGGAACAGTGAAAGATGCTGAGGGACTCATCCCACTGACACTAATCAAATTCCGCAAGAATTTTGGTCAGACTGCAGCTTTTGACGCAGCCATCAAGCAGGCCACTGGAGAAGTCATCATTACCATGGACGGTGATCTACAAAACGATCCGGCGGATATCAAATTGCTACTCGAAGAAATGGAAAAAGGATATGACGTGGTGTCGGGTTGGCGCTTCAAACGTCAGGATACTTTTTCCAAACGCTTCTTTTCTCGCGGAGCCAATCTGCTGCGCAAGGTTTTGATTCAAGACAAAATTCACGATAGCGGTTGCAGCCTGAAAGCCTACAAGCGCGAGTGCTTTGAGGACGTGGATCTTTTTGGTGAAATGCACCGCTTCATCCCAGCCATTCTTGAGATGCAGGGCTATAAAGTCGGCGAGGTGAAAGTTTCGCATCACCCGCGCGTGCATGGCAAAACCAAATACAATTGGAAACGCGCCATTAAGGGTTTCGTGGACATGGTGTCAATTTGGTTCTGGCGAAAATATTCTAATCGGCCGTTGCATCTATTTGGGGGTACCGGAATGTTGTTTTCCATGTCTGGCACGGGAGTGTTGGTTTGGATGGTGGTTGAAAAGCTGGTGTTCCAT
>SCTJ01000229.1 GCA_004297805.1 Patescibacteria group bacterium
CGCATGGGAACAAGATGACACAGATCGTCCCCTTCCCGATATAATCCGCCCCGTCGTTCCCCCGACATTCCATGGCAGGCGCCGGGCCCCAGGCCGCCCCGACGGGCGAAGCGTTGTTTTTGTCACAGCTCGACGTCATCGAGCGGGTGATCTCGTTTGTCTCGGCGCGCCGCCACCTGCCCGGGGTCGAGGCCGACGACTTCGAGTCGCACGTCAAGCTGAAGCTGATCGAAGACGACTACGCAGTCCTCAGGAAATTCCAGGGGCGCAGCAGCCTCCGGACCTACCTCACCGTCGTCATCCAGCGGATGTTCCTCGACTACCGGATCAGTGCCTGGGGGAAATGGCGTCCCTCGGCGGAGGCGAAGCGCGCCGGCGAGGTCGCCGTGCTGCTGGAGCAGCTGATGGTGCGCGACCGCTGCGGGTTCGATGAAGCGTGCGAGCTGCTCGAGACGAACCATCAGGTGACCGTGCCGCGCAAGGAGCTCGAAGCGATCGCCGGACGGCTCCCGAGCCGCGTGCGGCGGCGGTTCGAGTCCGAGGAAGCGCTGGCACACGTGGCGTCCGCTCAGCCGCCGATCGACGACGTGATCGCCGAAAGGGAACGAGCGGCGACGGCGGAACGAGTGACCGCGGTGCTCACGTCGGCGATGGCCGGTCTCGACGCGCAGGATCGGCTCGTGCTCGCGCTGCGGTTCGACGATGGACGCACGATCGTGGAGATTGCGGGCATGCTGCGGCTCGACCAGAAGGGGCTGTATCGCCGGCTCGAGCGCTTACTGAAGGGCTTGCGCAGCGCGTTGCAGGCGGAAGGGATCGACAGCCCGGCCGTCATGGAAATGTTGGAGAGTCCGGCCGTCTCTATCGACTGGAGGGGTGACACGAAGGAAACATCGAAAGTTCGTCCGTCTATGGGGAAAGGAGACCAGGAGTGGCGCTAGCAGACCCTCGCCATCCTGACGCAGAGAGGCTCGCGGAGTACGCCGACGGCGTGCTCGAGGTCGAGGCTCGCGCCGAGATCGAGCGGCACCTGGCGGACTGCGAAGACTGCCGTGCAATCGTGATGGAAACGATGCTGTTTCTCGAGACCAACCCGGCGACGACCGCGAGCGCGTCTGCGCCCACGGTGGTCCCCTTTCGCGGGCGACGATGGGTGACCGGTGTTGCCGTCGGTCTCGCCGCGGCGGCTGCGATCGTCCTGGCGATTCGCATCGCGCAGCCCACATGGGTCGAGCGCCTGTTCGGCGCGCGCGGCGATCGTCCCGAGTTGCAGGAACTGATTGCCGCCGTCGCGAA
>SCTJ01000230.1 GCA_004297805.1 Patescibacteria group bacterium
CCCATCTTTAAGCAGTCTCTGCCAATAAATACGCATCCAGTCCATCCCAGAGGGCTTTTTCCAGCGCAATGGCTTCTTCCGCACCTTTTTTCAGCAGCCGTATGTCTTGCTCAGTTTTTAACCAAGGGCTTGCCGCTTGAATAAAACCTGCGTAATGCAGGTCGTCCAGGCCGATGTGTTCCTTCCAAAAGGTTAAGCCTGGTTCCGAAAAATCATACTGATGCAAAGCATCATAAATTATCTGGTATTCTGCGGAGGTAAATTGTTCCAATCCGATCCCTAAGAATCCTAAACCATACAAAAAAGGATGGCTGTCACAGGCTGTCATGGCTTTTTCAATATAATCAAACACAAAAGGCAATGGCGGATTTTGGCTAAGTTCCTGATCTGAAAGACCGACTGCATATACAAAGGATTTAAATAAGGCGCGGTGCGATTTTTCAAGATCACCTCGGCCATGTTCGTCCCATAAGTTTTCAATCAAAGGAAACCGGGTCTGGTCATCCGGTACTTTGGATGCAACCAGGGCCAGCACTTTGGGGAAAAATTCGCAATAAAGATAATATTGCTGCGCGAATATTTTCAGCTCATTTTTTGTACATATACCTTTTCCCAGACGCATAAAAAAAGGATGTTGTAAAATTTCGTCAACAGAATGTTTAACGGCATTTTCGATTTGTTGGAATGGATTCAATTTATTTATTCTCCTAAATTTTAATGGTTAAGTTTTGTGAGTAAATTTAAGGTCTTTTCAAATTATTTTCGCATAAAAAACTGCGAAAGTATCATAAAACGTAACTACTCAACCCTAAGATTTATCGTTCCCACGCAGAGCGAGTAGTTACCATAAAACTAAAAATACCCAGGTACCGTCATCTAAACCTTATCGTTCACTTTTGTCTGTTCTTCGATTACACTCTTACCCGCTTTCACTAATCCTGAAAGCGGATGTATTCAGATAAGCATAGATGCTTTACAACTATTTATCTAATAACTGATTTTGAGATATACTTTAAAAACCCTAATCATACGATGGGCTAAGGTTTTAAAAGTAAAGAATGAGTTGCAATTCCACTTTTACCTGGGGTGACAGTCACTCCGGTAAATTGACTATCCCTTAAGGAGAAACGACAAATGGCAGCAAATGACAAAGAAGCACCCATAAAAGAAAACGCAGCAACAGCAAATACCGCTACTGCCAAAGAAACAATCCAAGAACAAACGGGGGTTCTTGATAACCGCATTAAACGCATGGATGAAGCACATGCCTGCTTTAAAAATTACACCATGGCAGCGGTTGCTGTCGGTTTTGTACCGGCACCATTGATTGATCTGGCCGCATTATCGGCGATTCAGCTAAAAATGGTTCATAAAATATCATCTATCTATGAAGTTCCTTTTTCAAAAAATCTGGTTAAGT
>SCTJ01000231.1 GCA_004297805.1 Patescibacteria group bacterium
TGTAGACAACGTGCGGATCGGCTGGGTAGGCATCGGTCAACGCCACCGGCACGCCGAGGAGTGCTTCCCGCGCTGCTGCCGGATAGACAATCTCGATATGTTTGCGCGGCTCAATCGTCGCGACCTCCCTGGTTCCATAAATCTGCATCATTATTCCTTCGTTACCACGCCATCGTAGCCCATAACCACATTCCCGCCGCTCGTGTTTTCCAGCTCCAGATAGATACCGTGCGTGAGGTGCCACACGTAGCCCAAGCGTGCCCCTGCACCCGTATCCGTGTCGTAGGTCAGATCGTGTACACCATCGGTGCGATGGATCGACACCGCGCCCCCATAGTACAGATTGTGGACGACCCACTCCACGCCGGCGGCGGGCCGGATCGTCAGCCGCGCGCCGTTCGCAATCGACTGCTGATCGGTGGTGATGTCGCCTGCGGCCATTATCCACCCTCCCTGAACAATAGTTGCGGGGTCACGAACAGCCGATCCGCCTCATCAATAAGCGTGCGCGGTTGGCCATCGGCGAACGGTGCCCAAAAGAGGAGCGTGGCAGACTGAAATACCATAAACCCAACCGCCCCCTCGCGCGACACAAAGCCCGTGAACAGCACTTCCGGCCCCGTCAACACCCATTGCGCACCGTCATGTGTCACGACCCACGGCGCGCCCGACAGCGGACGCCGCTGATACCTGCCACGCGTCGCCGCCATCTCTGGCCGCATCGGGCCAGCGGTGTACAGCCCGATTGTGCATTGCTGCGGTGGGAACGCAGCAATGAGGAGATGAAGTCCGGCATCAGTCCACATGCGCTTGCTCCGTCTCCGTCACGCGCAGCATGCGGCCGTCACTATCGCGCTCGATCTCCTTGACTATCACACGCGGGGGCGTGGGCCGCGCGGGCTTGTCGCGCAGCGCCTCAAGCACGCTGCGCACCGTATCGAGCGCCTGTGTCACCGCACTCTCGTCGCGCGCCTCCTGCGGCATCACGATTGTGACCGGTGCGGCGAGCGTTTCTCGCGGCGCATCCGCGCCCTCCATCACCAGCGCCGCCCACGTGCGCGCGGCCGGCAGCTCGCTGCGGATGAGTCCATCCACGCT
>SCTJ01000087.1 GCA_004297805.1 Patescibacteria group bacterium
TTGAAAATAAACACCCACATCTACTTTCAAGAGATCCCCGCTCTTCAAGATTTTTTCCGCCGACGGAATACCATGCACCAATTCCTCATTGACTGATGTGCACAGGGTAGCGGGAAAAGGATTGCCCGTGTCCTTGCCGTAGCCCTTGAAAGATGGCGTGGCGTTGTGCTCCACGATATACTGCTCTGCCAATTGATCAAGCTCCAGCGTCGTCACTCCCGGTTTGGCAGCCGCTTCCACCATTTCCAAAACCTCGGCCAGAATTTTTCCGCCCGTGCGCATCAACTCGATCTCTTTTTCCGATTTTATGGTTATCACGGTATTGTTACAGCAAAATTATCAAACCAGACAAGCGCGTTGCACGATGTTATGTTTTTATTTATATAAACATAGATAACTTGAAGTTTCTTTCGCAAAAATAGTGAAGGATTCCCCCTTCTTAACCACAACTGTTTGACCAGGCAAACATTGCTTATCATTAATTTCCAATGACCCAGTTAAACACTGGATATTTTCTTCGCGGTCAGAGGTAAAAGTATAGCTACCAGGCTCAACCACACCAACCGATCTATCCGAGCTGCTGTCTGTAAATTCAATGTTTTGAACCCCGCCATTTGCGTAAAGATTGTGTTTCATAAAAATTTGGTAGTTAATAAATTATTACAAAAAATATAATTTATCACAACTACAAACTATCATAACTGGGCCACAATTCCAGCCAGAACCTGTTCGGGCTTTTGCAAACCATCCACTTCAATCAACATCTTCTTGCTTCGATAGTATTCCAGAACTGGCATGGTTTCCTCGCGAAATATTTGCAATCGCTTCCTCACTCCCTCCGGCGTGTCATCTGGTCGCTGCTCAGTTGGTCCGCCACAATCGTGGCATGGATCGTAAGGATTATTCACGTCTTTCCCCAGAATCAACTGCCGCCCACATTGCGAACAGTTGTAACGCTTGGAGATGCGGATGACCGATTCTTTCTCTGGAATATTCACAAAAATAACTTTGTCCAATTTCCGGCCAAATTTTTTGAGCGCTCCCTCAATTTCATCGATTTGCCCAGCACGGCGCGGTGCTCCATCAATAATCACGCCTGACGCTTCTGAAACATTGGCCAACTCACTTTCCAACACCTCGGTAATCACTGCATCCGGAACCAACTCTTTTTTCACATTGATAATCTCATTGACCTTCTGTCCCAAAGGCGTGTCCGACTTGGACACGTTGCGCAAAGCCGCCCCCACATCAACGTGGCGCAAATTATATTTTTCCACCAAAAGCTTGGCCTGGGTGCCCTTGCCACAACCTTGAGGACCTAAAATAACTAAATTCATTGTCGTGAAACGTAAAGCGTAGAACGTGAATCGAACTGGCTACGCGTTTTACGTTATGCGTTATGCGATTAGAATCCTTCGTAATCTCGCATCACCAACTGACTTTCAACTTGTTTGATGGTTTCGATAACCACCGACACCACGATCAAGATGCTAGTGCCTCCAATGGCCACCGAGGTGATCCCCGTCATGCCTTGAATCATAATTGGCAACACTGCAATCGCCCCCAAGAAGAGCGAACCGGCCAAAGTGATGCGATTCATCACCTTGTAAAGATATTCAGCCGTGGTCCGGCCCGGACGGATGCCCGGCACATAACCACCCTGCTTTTGTAAGTTTTCTGCAATTTGATTGGGATCAAATACCACCGCCGTGTAGAAATAGGTAAACATCACCACCAGCACAAAATAGGAAGCGCCATAGAAAATCTGGTTTTGGAAAAGAGTACTCACGAAAGTCGCCACTTTCACGACTGTTTCACTTTTCACTTGCATCAAGAAGCTCGCAATCATTCCTGGAAAGAGCATGATGGAAATGGCAAAGATAATCGGGATCACTCCAGCCTGGTTGACCCTGAGTGGCAAATGGGTGGAGGTGCCACCATACATCCGGTTGCCCCGAATGCGCTTGGCATAGGATACTGGGATGTTGCGTTGTGCCTCCGTGACCATTACTACTCCCGCGATTGTTATCACCGCCACAGCCGCAAACAAAATATAGGTGAACAATTTGGTTGAATCATAAGTGGTAAATATTTTAGCCACATTAGTGGGCAACCCCGCCACAATGCCGGCAAAGATAATGAGCGACACTCCATTACCAATCCCCTTCTCAGTCATGAGTTCACCCAGCCACATCAGAAAAATGGTACCCGCCGCCGAGACCGCAATAATGGTCAGCATATCGGCGCCCGACAAAACTCCCAGAATCTGCTGGGAGCGCAGCAAGTTGATCATGCCGAAAGATTGAATCGCCGCCAATGGCACTGCCAGCCAGCGCGTCCACATATTGAATTTCTGACGACCAGCCTCACCCTCTTCTTTGTAGATCTGACCCAGCCGCGGGATAATCATGGTCAAGAGCTGCATGATGATTGAGGCGGTAATATAGGGACCGACACCCATCAGCACAATGGAAATATTGGAAAGCCCTCCGCCTGAAAACAAGTTTAAGAGTCCAAAGAATTGGTTCTCACCAAAAAACCGCCGGAGCTGCTCGACGTCCACATTGGGCAAGGGAATATTTGAAGCCACTCGAAAAACTACCAGTAGCGCCACAATAAAAAGAATTTTCTTGCGCAGCTCTTCAACTTTGAAAATTTGTATCAGTTTTTCAAACATCTTTTTAGCTTCTTAGATTCTTAGCTTGTAGCTTTTTAGACGCGGAAATAAAAATCTAATGAGCTAAAAAGCTAATTCCTATTTGCTAGCAACCGAACCCCCGGCCTTTTCAATTGCCTCTTTGGCAGATTTGGAAACCAAGATATCTTTATCTAGTGTCAAAGCTTTGCTCAATTTTCCAGTGCCCAAAATCTTCGCGCCGGCATTGGATACTCTGGCCGCGATCAACTTGCGGTCAACCAGCAACTGCATAGACACTGTTTCGCCGGCTTTGAAGTGAGACTCCAAGGCCTCCAGCGAAACCACTGACTTTTTCGGATGTGGAGATTTGAAACCCCGCAACTTTTTCAAACGCTCAACCAAGGATGACCGGCCACCTTCAAAGAGTGGGTCAACGTTGCCGCCGCTGCGCGCCTTCTGACCTTTGCATCCCTTACCGCAAAAGGTTCCACGTTTTCCTCCGCGACCAATGCGCTTGCGTGATGTTTTTCCAGTGACTTTTAATTCGTTGAATTGCATATGGGGAATAATTCGGTTATTTGACTGACTCTTCTTTGGGTTTGGCTGCTCGCACTCGTGGCTTCTTCAGCGATTTGAGCGCTTCAATTGTGGCTCGCGCCACGCTCAATTTGTTGGAAGTCCCCAAGGATTTGGAAACCACATCGCGAATACCCACCAAATCAATCACGGAACGCACGGCCCCGCCGGCGATGACTCCTCGGCCTTCCTTGGCCGGCTTGAGCATCACTCTGGCGCTACCTAACTTTTTGAAAACATCATGAGAAATCGTGTTGCCATCCATCTGAATTTCAACCAAATTCTTCAGTGCACTATGATTGGCTTTGCTGATGGCATCTGAAACATCTGAACCTTTGGCCACACCCACACCCACCTTGCCACGACGGTTTCCCACCACCAGTGTCGCTCGGAAACGGAACCGCCGACCACCTTTGACCACGCGGGTCACACGATCCAAAGCCAAAAGCTTCTGATCATATTCAGATTTCTCGCGTCGTCCGCCCATTTTTCTACCCCGTTTTTCCATACCGTTGAATAAAGTGAATTTATTTCGAAAAAATTATACCTTAATTCCGCCTTTCCGGACGCCCTCTGCCAGGGATTTAACTTTACCGTGATAGCGATAAGAACCGCGATCAAACACTAACTCAGCTATCTTCAGCTTCAAACATTTGTCCGCAATCAACTCGCCAACCTTGGCTGCACCAGCCACCGTGTTCTTGGCCTTCGCTTCTACCAATGAAGCGCTCGCCAAGGTCTTGCTAGTCATATCATCAATCACCTGGGCACGAACATTTTTGAGACTACGAAAAACAGACAGTCTAGGCCGAGCCGCTGTGCCACGCACCTTGGCTCGTACTCGACCTTGCCGTTGCAATCGTCTGCTTTGTTTGCTAATCGTTGTCATATGAATGAAAATCGACGAATATTTATGGATTTAGCCTTAGGCTGATGCCGTGGCTTTCTTGCCTTCCTTCTTACGTACTACCTCGCCTACATAGCGGAAACCTTTCCCTTTATAGGGCTCAACAGGCTTCAAGGCCTTAATATCAGCTGCGAACTGCCCAACTCGCTGCTTGTCGATCCCGCTAACTGTCATGACATTGCCTTCAATCTTCACTTCCAAACCGTCTGGCACCACCACCTCAACTGGATGAGAAAATCCCAGAGCCATATTGATCTTCTTGCCTTGCAAGGCCATGCGGTAGCCGACACCGTTCAATTCTAGTTGTTTTTGAAAACCATTGGCCACACCATTGATCATGTTGGCCACCAGCCGAGCCACGGTACCCCAAATCGCTGGAGCATTTTTCGATTTTCCAGTTTTTTCCACTCGAACCGTATCCGCTTCCACATGCAGTGTCACCTCTGGATTGACCGGCATCGCCAGCGTCCCCTTGGCACCTTTAACCACTATCGTTCCGTTCTCAAGTGTGACGGTAACGCCGTTCGGGATAGTAACTGGTTTTTTTCCAATAATACTCATATAATTGTGTTCCTGCGCTTTATACGTTTCGTCTCACGTTATATTTCTTACCACACTCGACAAATATATTCTCCCCCTAAGCCCTGTCTCCTGGCATCCTTACCTGTCATCACGCCCTTGGAGGTTGAAATAATCGCTATGCCATAGCCATTCTTCACTCGCTCAATCTCGTCTTTACCGACATAAACCCTTTGGCCAACCTTGCTCATTCGCTCGATACCAGTAATCGCTGGGGTACGCTGGGTATTGGAAACCACATCATAACGCAGAACAATCGAAATAGCTTCATGGGCATCTTGTTTCACGCGCTTAACTAACTGCACGAAGTTTTCCTTCTCCAGGATTTCAGCCAGCACCATTTTCATCTTTGAAAACGGCATAAGCACCTCGCGATGCCCGGCAAGCTGCGCGTTTCTGACTCTGGTTAGCATGTCACTGATTGGATCGAACATAAGCTATGATGTAGAATTTCTCTAATGAAAACTGTTATGCGTATTTTAGACTTACCAACTACTTTTTCTCACTCCTGGAATTTCTCCCTTACTGGCCAACTCTCGGAAACAAATTCTGCAAATCCCAAACTTTCGCAAAAAGCCATGCTTCCGACCGCACTTCCAACAACGACGGACAATCCGAGTTGAGAACTTCGGTTTCTTTTCTGCTCGAGCTATGACTGATTTTTTGGCCATGTATTTGAATCTTTACTTCTTATCCCGCTGTCGAATCGGAAAGCCGAGGCCGCGGAAAAGGACTTCGCCCTCTGCCTGACTCTTGGCATTCGTCACGACGTTCACCTGTAAACTGAAAATATTTTTCACTCTTTCCAAAACTACTTCCGGAAAAATCGTGTGTTCTTTGATTCCAATGTTCAGGCAACCTCCCTGATCAATCCCAGAAAATGGAATGCCTTGGAAATCTCGGGTGCGTGGCAAAGCCACATTTATCAATCGATCCAGGAAATCCCACATGCGCTTACCGCGCAGGGTAACTTTGACTCCGATTTCCAGGCCTTCTCGAATCTTGAAGCCTGAGATCGCTTTGCGCGACTTGGTCTTGACTGGATTTTGGCCAGAAATTTGGCGCAGCACATTCATGATTTCCTCAATCCGCTCCGTTTCTTTCTGAATCTTGCCAATCCCGACATTCAAAACAATTTTTTGAATCTTGGGCACAGCCATTTGATTGGTATACTGAAAAGCTTCCATCATGGCTGGCACGACTTGCACTTGATATCGTTCTTTTGTGGATAATATCTTGGTCATAGAAACTTCTTCAGAATAATCCGGAGAGCTAATTATATTTCACCTTTACACTGCTTGCAAACTCGGTTCTTGCCCTGCTCGGTCACTGCATAGGCCACTCGCGTCGCCTTACCGCATTTTGGACACACCAGCATCGCATTGGAAACATTGAGTGAGGCTGGGGTTTCTAGCCTTTGGCCCTTCTCGCCACTGCGACGAGGCCGTACATGGCGTTTCACCAAATTCAAGCCTTCTACCACAATTCGACTAGCCTCCGGAATCACCCGGATCACCTTGCCGCTCTTACCACGATCTTTCCCGGCAATGATATTCACTTGGTCTCCTTTACGAATCTTCATACAATTATTTGAAACAAATCAGATATCGAATTTATAATACTTCTGGAGCTAACGAGGCAATCTTGGAAAAGCCGCGCTCCTTCATCTCTCGAGTGACTGAACCAAAAACCCGCGTGCCTTTTGGCTCAACCCCATCCACAATCACCGCGGCATTTTCATCAAAACGAATCGTCGAACCATCTTTGCGCCGCAATGGATAAGCTTGACGCACAATCACCGCCTTCACCTTGTCTCCCTTTTTCACCATCCCACGCGGTTCAGATGACTTGACCGAAGCCACAATCACATCCCCAATATAGGCATAGCGCCGTCGAGAGCCGCCCAGCACCTTGAAACAACGGATTGACTTGGCGCCCGAGTTATCTGCCACTTTCAAATTTGAACCCATTTGAATCATACGATTTTTCTAGTTCTGATAAACCACAATAAACTTTTTGTCCTTGCTAATCGGGCGACATTGCACAAATTCAACCACGTCTCCAATGTGAAATCGACTTTCAGGATCATGCACCTTATATTTCTTGGTCGATCGATATTTCTTGTGATATTTCGGATGGGTCTTGAGGGTATTCACCGCAACCACCAGTGTTTGCGTCATTTTGTCGCTGAGTACCTTTCCCTTTTTGCGCACTATAATTTTTTCTTGTGACATATGAAAATTCCTTTCTTTACGATTTATGAGTTTGATTGAGCTCGCGCAGGACCGTCTCAATCTTGGCAATATCTCTTCGAAACTCACGGATATCGCGATGATCTTTGACTTGCTTGGAAGAAATATCAAACCGCAGCCCGAGCACCTTCTCGCGTCGTTCCTCAATGAGCTTTTTCAGCTCAACCTCTCCCAATGATCTAATTTCCTTGATCTTCATAGATTTATCGCTAGACAATTTCTTTCTTCACAAACCTCGTCTTAACACTCAATTTGTGGGATGACAAACGCATCGCCTCTTTAGCTACCGACTCAGCAATACCATCAATTTCAAATAATACTCGACCTTTCTTGATTTTAGCCACATAATGATCCACGCTTCCCTTTCCTTTACCCATTGGAGTTTCATCACCTTTTTTGGTCATTGGCTTGTCCGGGAAAATTCTAATCCAAATCTTGCCACCGCGCTGAATGTAGCGAGTCATGGCTCGACGCGCTGCCTCGATCTGCCGCATTGAAATCAAACCGCCTTCCATGGCCCGCAACCCAAAGCTGCCAAAACTAATCTCATTGCCTTTGCCAGCCACGCCCAAGGCTTTGCCGCCACGGTGCATCTTTCTAAATTTTACTTTTTTCGGCATCAACATAGCGATGCAATTCTAGATTCAATAATCAAACTTTACTTATCGGACGGCTTCCTGGTGCTCTCGTCCACCTTCGACTGGAGCTTCTTCGCTGCCCCGGAATACGTCTCCCTTATAAATCCACACCTTCACTCCAATTGAGCCATAGGTCGTCGCCGCGGTTGCGCGCGCGAAATCAATATTAGCTCGCAGGGTGTGCAAAGGAAGCGTTCCTTTGGCTGCCCACTCACGGCGTGACATTTCTGCGCCACCCAGACGTCCGGCGATTTCCACCTTAACTCCCTTCACGCGTCGGCTCTTTTCGACTTGCTCGAGTGTTGACTTGAGCACCCGACGAAAAGGCATACGCTTCTCAATCTGCTCAGCTACTTGCTGAGCAACTAATGAGGCACTTTCCTCAACTTGCTTCACTTCCTGAACCTCAATTTTCAAATCAGTCTTCTTGCCTCGGAAAAATTCTTTCTTGACTGTGCGACTCAAATCCTCAATACCAGTTCCGCCACGACCAATCAGGACTCCCGGTCGACCTGTCATAATAATCAATTTAATGGTGTTGGCTGAGCGTTCAATCTCCACATCTGCAATCGCCGCCGTCTTCCACTTCTTCATGACGAAACGTCTAAGTTTCACATCTTCTGAGAGATTCTTCACGTAATCGCGTTTACCAAACCAGCGTGACCGCCACGTGTTGGTAATTCCGATTCTGAGTCCTTTTGGATTTACTTTATGACCCATACTGGTGATGTGCAACTTTTAGTTAGATTCATTACATCGCTTTCCGCTGGAACACTTTCTTCATCCAGCTACCCTTCTGACCACGCTTCGCGTCACGCTCGCTGCCTAATTTTTCACCTTTGACCTTCACAACTTCCTCGCCCTTGCCTTCAGTCACTTTCTGTTCTTGCTCCGCCATGGCCTTCTCTCTCGCTTCGGTCAATTCTTTTTCTAACTTCTGCTTGGCTTCGGCTCGTTCTTTGCGTTCCTTCTCCAGTTGTTCCTTCGACTTGCGATTCTTGCCCTCTACCCGTTCCTCGAGCGTCAGATAGACATGTGATGATCGTTTGGCAATCGGCGTAGCGCGACCAAAGGCGCGCGGCATCCAACGCTTCAATACTGAGCCAGCCCCTACCTGAATTTCATAGACATAGAGGTTACCATGATCGAGTCCGAAATTGTTTTCCGCATTAGCAATGGCGCTTTTCAGCAATTTTTCAAGTGGATCGTTCGAGCGCTTCACAAAACTCCGCAACTGCACCAAGGCCGCTTGCGTATCCATGCCCTTCAAAAAGTCAGCTACCAAGCGAACTTTTCGAGGTGAAATGCGTAAATTTTTCAGAGATGCTGTGACTTTCATACTAACTGCCGAGTATTAAATACCTATTTCTTCTTAGCTACAGTCTCGCCGCCGGTTTTGGCCGCCTTGACTGCCTCAACTTCCTTCACCTTAGCCGCGGTTTCAATTTCCTTCTGCATGCGGCCTCCATGACGGACAAACTTCCGTGTCGGTGAGAATTCACCCAACTTGTGTCCGACCATCTCTTCCGTCACATAAACTGAAACGAAATCTTTCCCATTATGCACCCCAAACGTGAAGCCAACCATTTCTGGTGAGATAGACGACGAGCGAGACCAGGTCTTGATGACCGATCCATCTCCCGCCTTGCGATCCTGCAGCTTTTTGACGAGCCGCTGATCGACGTATAGTCCTTTCTTGAGTGATCTCGACATAGGTTCTTGAGCTATTACTTGCGCCGACGCTTAACAATAAACTTGTTGCTGTATTTGTACTTCTTGCGAGTCCGCTTGCCGAGGGCCGGTTTGCCCCAAGGGGTCTTGGGATGCATACCTAATGGCTGCCGTCCTTCGCCTCCTCCGTGTGGATGATCCACTGGATTCATGGCCGTTCCGCGCACCGCCGGTCGGCGGCCCAACCAGCGACTCTTGCCGGCTTTTCCAATCCGAATGGCGTTGTGCTCGAAATTACTCACCTGTCCAATCGTGGCATAGCAACCTTCGTGCACTAAGCGAATTTCTCCGCTTGGCAATTTGACCTGTGCCATATGCTCGTCCACGGCCATCAAAGTGGCCCCTGATCCAGCACTGCGCACGATCTGTCCGCCCTTACCTGCAATAATCTCAATGTTCGAAATAATTGTTCCAACCGGAATATTCTTCAAAATCAATCGATTTCCATTGGCCACCGGCGCTTGCTCGGCTGTCATGATCGTTCCACCTTGGCGCATCCCATCGGTCGCCATCACATAACGCTTCTCTCCGTCGTTATAGTTAATCAGAGCGATCAAGGCACTGCGGTTCGGATCCCGTTCAATCGCAGCAATCTTCCCAGGAATATTAAACTTGTTTTGTTTGAAATCAATCAAGCGATATCGCCGCTTGTGCGCTCCACCCTTGTGCCGTACGGAAATCTTGCCATTTGATCGTCCAAACTTACGGTGAAGCTTAGACATGAGCGAACGCTCCGGCTTTTTGTCCGTCATTGCATCGGGCTTCACTACCGACATATTCCGTCGCCCGGCTGTATTTCTTTTGTATACCTTAATTGCCATAAACGAGATCCGTCCTAAAACCTAAATCCTAAAACCTAAATTAGACTCCTTCAAATAATTCTATTTTATCTCCTTCTTTCAATGTTACAATGGCTTTCTTGAATCCCGCCTTCCAACCAACTGAGCGACCATAGACGCGTTTCTTCGGATGAATGGTCACCATGTTGACTCCCACCACTGTCACCTGATAGAGATCCTTGATGGCTCTCCGCACCGTCTGCTTGTTCGCCTCCCCATGAACCTTGAAAATATATTTTCCAGTCGCCGCTGAAGCGTGTGACTTTTCTGTAATCCAGGGCTCCAAGAGACTAGTGTAGGCCACCGAACTCGCCTTGCCCACAAAGGCCGGCTTGCTCTCTTTCTCTTCAGTTTTCTTCTGTTGATGCGTTGCCATATATACGAAACTATTCTTTATCCTTTGGACTATATTGTGATTCCAGATATTTGACTGAATCAGAACTGAGCACCAAAAATTTGTGATCCAAGAGCGACATAACGCTCAAATTCTTGGTCAATACTGGATCAATTCCAGCAATATTCTGGCAAAAACGCCGCAGATCCTGCTCCTTTTCAGTAAAACCAACCACTGCCTTCCCTTTCACTTTCAAGGCTTGTAAAGTTTTCGCGAAATCCTTGGTTTTTTGTTCCTTCAGGACGATCTTGTCAATCACCACCATCATTTCTCTCGACACCTTGCCACTGAGTGCCATCAACAAACCCTTCTGACGCATCTTGCGATTCAATTGGCGCTTGAAATTGCGATCCTTGCTGGGGCCGAATGTGACGCCTCCCTTACGATTCAGAGGGCTACGCACTGATCCCTGACGAGCGTTACCAGTTCCCTTTTGGCGAAATGGTTTCTTGCCAGAACCATGTCGTTCACCGCGATCCTTGGCATGGGCGATCGGATCACGTTGATTACCCTTCTGGACGACATAAACCTGATGCAACAAAGCGTCGTTGATTTCCACTCCAAACACGCTGTCAGCGACATTCGTTTCAGACACCTTCTCTCCTTGCATGTTGTAGACTGGGACTTTCGGCATACTCTTATTTCTTCATGGTAACAATTTCCACCACTCGTCCAGCCACTCCTGGAACAGCCCCTCTGAGGCCAATCAAATTTTGAGCTGGATCGATATAAACAACTTCCAAATTCAATGAGGATGAACGCTTGCCGCCCATGCGACCAGCCATTCTTTTGCCCTTGGTCACATGCTCTGGAAAACCAGAACCGATGGAGCCCGGTTTGCGCCAGTCATGCTTGCGACCATGAGACTTGGGCGCACCGCCGAAACCATGCCGTTTTACTACTCCCTGAAAGCCTCTGGCTTTGGTAAGTCCGCTAACTTTGACTCGATCACCCACCTGGAAAGCGCCGATCTCAATAGCCGCGCCAACCTCCGGGGCTGTTTCGCCAGCCTCCAAACGGAATTCCTTGCGGAACATTTTGCGCGAGGTCTTGGCAATTTCGAGTTGCACTGATTCATAGCCATCGCGCTCCTTAGTGCGCACCATGGACACCTTGTTTGGCAAACATTCAACCAACGTCATATTCAACGCCCGTTTCTGTTCGTACAGAGTCGTCATCCCCAATTTTTTTCCCAAAATATACTTGTCCATAACATTCTTGAGCAATAAAAAACCGAGCTCCCTCAGCCAGTCAAATTCTTCGTAGAGGCGAAGCCCGATTCTGGCTAGTTGAGTATCCCCGGCTACCTGCCAAAGGACTTTAACTAGTTCCTATTCACTTGTCTATCTTTTATACCAAAAACCCTTCTGCTTGTCAAACCCTACATCTTGATCTCGATGTCCACTCCCGCTGGCAAGTCCAGATTGGTCAGATTTTCAATGGTGCGGGGGGTTGGATTCAAAATGTCCACTAGTCGCTTGTGAATGCGCATTTCGTATTGATCACGGGCATCTTTGTGCACAAAAGTCGATTTGTTCACAGTCACCTTGTGGATTTCAGTCGGCAAAGGCACTGGACCAGCAATGACGGCGCCCGAGCGTTCAGCTGTTTCAATAATCTTCTTGGCTGATTGGTCAATGATCTTATTGTCGTAAGCCTTGATCTTGATCCGAATCCTTGTGGATTGCACTGGTTCTGTCTTTTTCGTAGCCATCTGTTTCAAATCTCCTTAGTTACCTTGTAAATTATGGTTTGAGTGAACACAAGCGAGCACCGCTCCCGAAAGAGGAATGCCCGCATAGTTGACTCAATACTATTTGATGACCTTGGTTGTCACACCCGCGCCGACGGTCTTGCCGCCTTCTCGGATTGCAAACCGCATTCCCTCTTCCATGGCCACTGGGGCGAGGAGCTTAATCTTCAATGTTACCGTATCGCCTG
>SCTJ01000107.1 GCA_004297805.1 Patescibacteria group bacterium
GGAGATTGATGAGCAACGCGGCTTGGGCGGACCATGTTGCCGCGTGGAAAGCTAGCGGATTGACCGAGGCGGAGTACTGCCGACAGCACGGGCTGGCGGAAAAATCCCTCGGTCGATGGCAAGGACGACAGCGCGACAAACTGTGCAAGCACGGATCGGCAGGCGGCGCTCTGACATTGGTTCAGGCCAACACCGTGCGCCCGGAGATGGCGCAAAGCGTGCGCATCATTGCGCCGCAGGGGTGGCAACTCGAATTCGGCGCCCTACCGCCGTCCGCGTGGGTGCGGGAGTTGGTGGAGGGCGTATCG
The DNA here is from genome assembly GCA_004297805.1 of Patescibacteria group bacterium. GTDB lineage: Bacteria > Patescibacteriota > Minisyncoccia > Moranbacterales > SCTJ01 > SCTJ01. Next base: position 309 of record SCTJ01000107.1, read on the forward strand.
TGATGCGCTTCCCATCGCAGATCGGGTTGGTGGTTGAGGCGGTCGATATGCGCTTAGGGATCGACGGCCTGAGTCAGCGGATTCAACGTACCCTCGGCAAAACGCCGTGCGATGGGACGGCGTATGCATTTACGAATCGATTGCAGACGCGACTCAAGCTCTTGGTGTGGGACGGCAACGGCGTCTGGCTGTGTCAGCGTCGCTTGCATCGGGGGACGTTCGTGTGGCCGCGCGCTACGGATCGAACATGCACACTCACGGCGGCGCAATGGGAGTGGTTGATTTCCGGTGTCGATTGGCAACGATTGAATGCGCCGCCGCCAGCGCACCTGCATGCGTGAAATCGGCGCAAATCCACGCGCGGATCGATCGTGCAACCCATGAAAAAATTACTGTATTTTTTATATATCTCAGTAGGTTGCGGCATAATTCGCGTATGGATTTGATCGCCGAACTCACGGCTATCGATACCCCGCCCCATGGGCTGTCCTGGGCGGAAAATTGCATTAAGGAGTTGCTGGCCCAGACGCAAACGACCGAGCAGTTACGCGCCGAACTCAAAAACCGCGACCTAAAAATTCAGGCCTTGATCCTCGAGCTGACGCACCTGCGTCGGATGCGCTAGGGTCGCAAAAACGAAGCCCTTCCAGGGCAGCGCGATTTCTTCGAAGACACGCTGGCCGAGGATATCGCCGCCTGCGAAACCCAACTCGCCACCGCACGCGCAGCCGCTACGCCGCCCCCTCAATCGCCGACCACTCCCAAGGCGCCGCGTCCGCGCGCCGGGCGTCAAGCGTTGCCGGATCATCTGGAGCGCGTCGTCCATATCCACGAACCGGACTCCTGCACCTGCGGCCAGTGCGGCGCATCCCTCGTCAAAATCGGCGAAGACGTCACCGAGCAACTCGACGTCGTGCCGGCCAAATTCTTCGTCCATCGTCACATCCGCCCGCAATACGCCTGCCGTCCCTGCGAAACGATCGAGGCGGCGCCGATTCCGCCGGCCATCATCGACGGCAGCATGGCGACGCCGGGCGTGTTCGCCTGGTTGATCGTTTCCAAGTTCGTCGATCATCTGCCGCTGTACCGCCTGGAAAGGATCGCCGCTCGCGACGGTTTGGTGCTGTCGCGCTCGACGCTCGCTTCCTGGGTGGGGTACATCGGCGTCGCCCTTGAGCCGCTATATTGGCGACTGATCAATCACGTGCTTAACGGCGCCACGCTGCACGCCGACGAAACCCCGGTGGCGCAACTCGATCCGGGTCGAGGCAAAACCAAGCGCGCCTATTTCTGGACCTACCGTAGCAACGTGTTTGGCCCCGATCCTCCCATTGTCGTCTTCGACTACCGCTTGGGTCGCAGCGGTCAATTCGCCACCGAGTTTCTCGGCTCAGGGCGCGGCGCGCTCATGGTCGACGACTACGCCGGGTACAAGGAATTGTTCCGTCGCGGAATCATCGAGCTGGCGTGCTGGGCGCACGCCCGGCGGAAATTCTTCGAACTGCATCAAGCCCATGCCTGCCCCGTCAGCGCCGAGGCCTTGCGTCGCATCGCCGCGCTCTACGCCATCGAAGCGCGCGCCAGCGAGCTCTCCGTCGAGCAACGCGCCGCAGTGCGCCATGCCGAGGCCAAGCCGCGGCTCGACGCCTTCCATGCCTGGCTACTCGAGCGCCGCTCTCGCGTCGCCAACGGCGGGGCGCTGGCCAAGGCCATCGACTACAGCTTACGTCGCTGGGAGGCGTTGGCGCGTTATGCCGAGCGTGGCGATTGGCCGATCGACAACGATTAAGGTAGAACTTACGCATTGACAGCGCGCACTGAGACGTGTTAAAGGGTTGATCAACCCAAATGAGGCTGAGCCATGATCAGAAAAACTACCCGACCACCCACGGCACGCACTACTTTGTCCATGTACATTGGTTTTTTACTGAGCGAGCCGAAGTCATCAAACTGTAGCCGCCTAGCAGAGGTGATGGGGGTTTCTCACGACAGCGCAACTCGCTTCTTGCAAAGAGAAAACTACACGCCGAGTGATTTATTCAATGAAGTCAAGCATTTAGTGAATCTTGAGGAAGGAGTTCTAAGTGTTGATGATAGTGTGCTGGATAAACCCTACAGCCGCGTAATGGCGTTCGTAGGGCATTTTTGGTCTGGAAAGCATCATCGCGTAGTCAAAGGGATCAACCTGATATAGAGGGCTGAATTGGTTAAGCAACACAGCCACCAGCATATTTTGTACTTGGCATGCGAAAGAACGAAATTACCCGCTGCGTATTATTTTTTAGTGACTCAAGCGCATCCTTAAGCCTGAATCTTAAGTCCAGCTTGCCCTTTACCGGTTGTTTCCCGATACGATTATTCTTAATCTCATTCCACACCTGCTCATCGGGATTAAATTCAGGTGCCCGTTTCGGCAAAAAGAACACCCTTATCTTTGTTCTATTTGCCCGTACAAAATCACGCACGGGCTTGCTTTTATGGAATGTAGCGTGATCCACCAATAAAACAAGCGGACGTAATCGGTTTTTGAGTATTTCTTTCAAAAACTCGATGAATCGTTCTCCATTGATCTTGCCATCTTCGATCGAATAGTACATTTCGCCTTTGGCAGTAACAATCGATAACACGTTATACCCACCCCGCTGCATGCTGACTGGAACAACCGGTGTTTTACCCTGCGCTCCCCACGTACGCCCATGGCGGGTCATGACGCCGACGCCCGCTTCATCCTCGAAGGCGATATCTGCGCCAATCTTTTCGGCAACTTGTTGTATTTTCGGAAATTTAACCTCAACAAAATGCTTTATTTCTTCCTTATCCCTAAGGTCATCCTGATATTCTGGTTTCTGGCATGAAAGACCCAGTGCCTTCAGGTGCAGCCTGACCGCACTGTCGCTTACATCTATATTGAATTTTTCTTTCAGCAGTTCGGCAAGAATCCTACCAGTCCATAAGTTTGTATCATACCCATGCTTGTCCGGTGTTGATTCCAGAATCGTCTGTTTCAGCCATATTGCAATTCCGGGCGTTATTACTGGATCGGCACCAGGGGGCTTGTGACTTTCCAAGGCTTTGTACCCACCTTCATCGTATTGCTTTAGCCATCGATAAATGCACGTACGGTCAACGTCATAGACAACAGCAACAAGTTCAGGGCTGAATCCCCTTGCACGAACTGCATGGACTGCCAGTTTTCGAATATAGCTCATCGCTTCATCTGGAATTTCTTTTGCGCTAGCAGGATAATCTTTTTCCATGATTGCACCCAATGATAAGAAAACAAATTGCGTAATAGACTGGTTTTCTACGTCAAAGTTCATGATGTTGCTGAGTCAACTAATGCCTCTATAA
>SCTJ01000088.1 GCA_004297805.1 Patescibacteria group bacterium
CAGTCCACTTCTTTGGGCTTTTGGTGATCATAGTCCTTCATCAGAAACCAGTCGAGATGTTTTTGGGCAAATGGCAATCTTCCTAGGAAGGTCCGACGATACAAAATAGTAATTGGCTTGTAATAACGAAAGCATGAGTATTGGAGAGTCTCGTTAAAATTCAACAGTTTGGGACCCAACATCCCGACTTCAGGATGTTGCTTTAGGTGGGCAATCATTTGCTCAACCGAATTTTTGGTCGCCAGAATATCACCGTTCAGCAGCAGCAAGTACTTTCCAGTACTGGCCTCAATGCCCTGGTGAAGCAATCGTTGAAAACCGACATTCTTGCTAAACGGAAAGAACTTCACTTCCGGAAAATCTTCTCGCATCATGAGCGACGTGGCTTCCTCAGTCGCACTATCCGCCACGATCAACTCATATTCAATGCCCTGGACGTTACGTTTGATTGATTCAATACAAAGCCTGAGGAGCTCTGGATTCTTGTAGTTATTAATCGCAATAGACAGCTCCATAAGAAAGACGGCGTCATCTCGCTAATATTTATCGAGAGAGAATCTACTTTTGCGCCGGTACGCTGAAGACGTTCTGGAATAGGGCTTGGATGCGATCGTAGTTGTCTCCCCGCGGTAAGAGATGATACCCCAGCTCTGGTGTCTGTGGAGCAGCGTAAAGCAAACCCTCTTCGGAATCCTGCAACACACGCGACGTAGTTGTTGGATTTGGCATCTTTTGATACAGCGCGAAGAACTCCTTCATTTCCCAAGCCTCCATATCAGTTTTCATGTTCTGACCAAGGCTATCCATTACGGCGCTCACCTTACCGAAATCGCTCAAGGTACCAACACTGAGAGCCTTCTGCTTGATAGCTTCAATGACCAACTGCTGCCTAGCTGCCCGCTCAAAATCGTTTGAGCTAAATCGGGCGCGCGCATAACACAAAGCCTTTTCTCCGTCCAAATGATTCGTACCAGCTGGCAATTCGAAACTTCCGCCGCATTCTGGGTTCTTGTTGTAGCACAAGGGATGCACTGAACCAACTTTGACCCGGCCCTTATGATCATATTTCATTTCGTATTTTCCGGTTGGAATAGTAAAGACATATGGGTCACAGACATGTGGCTCGTGAAATTGCAGTAGTTCAGCAAAGGGTTCCTTTAGAGTCACGTCGACACCGCCCAAGACATCTACTAATTCGCGGAAGCCTTTGAAATTAATACTGACCGCGTAGTGAATTGGAATGCCAGCCACATCGCCCACTACTTGCTCCATATAGGTCAAACCTTTTCCTGCGCCTCCTTGGTCTTCGCCATAAAAATGCACGGCATTGATTTTGGATTGGAAATTATTGTTTGGCACCTGAACCGTCAAGTCGCGTGGGATTGAAATCATCGAAACTTGATTAGTGCTCGGCTTGATGCTGACCACCATGATAGTGTCGGCCAAAAGTCCACCGCCAGTTTCCTCCGCCCCACGCATTCCAAGTAGCAGCACGTTGACGCGATCATCGGCTTGACCTTTCAATTCATGGCTAGCGCCTGGAAGAGATTTGGTGAGACTTTTGAAAATGTTGCCCTTGGTTGAGATGCTGTTGACAAACATTCCCATTTTGAAGGCCATCGTGCCACCCACTGCTAATAGCAGGCAAGCGATAATTAACACAACACGCAACCACTTGCGTGGCTTTTTTCCGCCCAATTTAATGGGGCTCTGCTTCACTTCAAATGGTGTATTCTTTTCCATGGTCAATTAGTTTTTTCGGAGCCCCACACTCAAGCGAAACACCGATAAATAGAAATAAACTAGTTACACTTGTTAAATCGATCCAAAAAAACACTAGACTGATTCGTAGATTTGAATCAGCTCCCGAGCCGATTGTTCCCAGGAAAAAACCTTTAACCTGCTTTTCCCCTCCAAAACAAGCCTTTCCCTAACAATCTTGTCGGTGCAGATAGTGTACAATATCTCTCCGATTTGATCAAGAACTCCCGAGTCAAAAAACAAGGCGGCCTGACCAGCTACTTCATGAAAAACCGGCAAATCACTGACTGTTACTGGGATTTCAGTTGCAAATGCTTCGAGCACTGGGACGCCAAACCCCTCATAGACAGAAGGAAATGCAAAGGCGGTGGCTAAACTTAAAATTGCTGCCTTGTCAGTCTCCTCAATATATCCAGGAAAACAGACGGTTGATTCGACACCTGATTCTATTAGTGCTTGATCGATTTGCTGATCATAGTTGTGACCATGGCGCTTTCCGGCCAGAACTAGCTTTATGTTGGGTAAACGCCTCGTCAGCTTTGCAAAGCCACGAACCAAAGCGGGTAAGTTTTTGCGTGGCTGCATGGTGCCCAAATATAAAATGAACTGCTCCGGTAGAGCATACTTTTGGCGCACGGTCTCAAGTAGATCTGCATTTGTAACTCGCTGAAAAGCACCATCCAATGCATTATACGTGCGAACCACCTTTTCGGGCGCGATGCCATAGTGACGGATTATTTCAGTTCGCGTGAAATCGGAGACGGCAATGATTTTGTCAGCCCGACGCAGACTCAGCGGAATTAACATTCTCAGGAAAAACAAATCAGACTTTTTGATATATTGCGGATAGACCGCGAAGGAAACATCATGAATATGCGTAATAACTTTTATTTTGCGTGATACAAAAAGAGGTGTGATGTATTGCGTGTGATAGACATCTACCGGATTTTTTCGCAG
>SCTJ01000138.1 GCA_004297805.1 Patescibacteria group bacterium
TGGCCGAGTGCTTACATGCAGGCGGCAACAGACTTCGACTCGCTCCTTGACCAGATGCGAAAGAGTCTGCTTGAGATGGCAGCCCAAGAACTGATGAGGACACCCCGAGACCGTGACCGGCGAGTGCTCCAACCCCGGCAGTAAGCAAGTGCAAGGCCCATTCCGGGCCGCCTAGTCGATTCTGGCGGACTTTCAGGGGATACCCGAGGGATTGACTAGCCGGAGTGTCTAGGGCCTCCTGAGCGCCCTTTAGGAGCCGCACCCACCGGATTACCCTAGGGCCGGTTCCGGGGCTCCGCCCTGCGGTCTCGCACGATCCCGACCAGCACAGCCACGATCCCCCCGAGCCCTAGCGCGACGATCATCGCGCCGACCACTACCACGGCGTCGGTCTGTAGCTCCGCCATGCCCCCATTCTGACCCCCGAAAGTCTGTACAGGAAACTATGCAGGAGCACTTGACTAGCGACCTATACATGCCGATACTCAAGTCGGGATCACACGAGAGAAAGGAGATGGTCCCGATGGAACGCTTCAAGTCGGAGTCGGGGCGGATCGACGCCACCACGGTAGGCATCCTGTTGATGCTCGCAGGCTTCGCCTACCTGGCAGCTCACATCGTCGCGTTCGCCATGCGTGCGATGGACACGGTAGGGGGTGCGCTGTGACCACCTGCGCGTACTGCCTGCGGAACATCGAACGGGACGCAGACGGGACATGGATCGACCCCGAGGCCACGGGGGATGACGCCGTGTGGCGCGAAGTGTGCGACTCGCACGACACCTTCACGGCCGAGCATGAACCCGAGGAGGTGGCCCGATGACCTACGACGGCGAACACGCATCCATGTTGCTACACGATCACGGCAACATCGTGACCGAACGCGGGGCGTACTGGCTCTGGTACTGGGTTGAGCGCTGGAATCCGTGGGATGCCCTGTGGCTGCAGGGTGTCGAGACGGGTGTCCAAGAGTACGCCCAAGAGCCCGATTGGGGGAGCGAACGATGACACCCGGAGACTACGCGCAAGCGTGCCACACGGCATGGAAGCACGGGCTAGCAGTGTCCACGATGCGGCATGACATGGGGAACAGGATCGTGCGCGTTCTCACGTTCGAGGGACGGATGGACCGAAAGAGCCTGACCTATCTCGAACAGGGATACCGCGTGCTGGTTGGGGGGAACCGATGATCGACCACGCCACCGACCTAGCACAGTCAGTCCGTGAAGCACGGAGCTGGTACGCGGGCCTTGTCGCCTCTCGGGATGCAGCGATCCGCCAGTGCCACGCCGAAGGGATGACCGTGCGGAAGCTGGCCGAGATGACCGGCATGAGCCCAGCCCGCATCCAGCAAGTGTGCGACTACTCGAAGGATGGTGCGTGATGAGTCTCTACACCCCACGCCCCGCCACCATGGGCGCTGCTGCCCTCAACCTGCCCGAATGGGAGAACGAGGGAACATGGGGTCGACGTGCGCTCGACCTTTCCGAAGATGACCTGCGCAGCCTGCGAGTGCTGGTCCGCGAACCCGACAGCGAGTGGGTCAAGGTCACGGACCGACTCACTGGGATCGCGGTGCTGGTCCGCCCCGCCTCATGCGGTGCCGCCTGCTTCTGTGGAGCGGAGTTCATCCCAGCCTAGCCAGCACCACCGTACCCCCGATGCCATCACGGGTCGGGGGTACTGTCTTGTCTAGGGGTCTTGACAAGCTCCCCCGGTGCGGTCATACTCGCGGTATGGGATCACACGGAGAAAGGGGAACGGGCATGGAGACGATCAACACGACCCACACCGTGCGCGTTGCGAGGACCGAGCGCGAGCGCGTGCAGGGAATCAGCTCAGAGAGCAGCCGAGCAGTGCGCGCGTACTTCGAGTCAGAGAATCCCACAGCACGCATCGCGATCGCCTGCACCCGGGCCGACGCTGAGACGCTGACCTTTAAAGTCGCGATCACCTACTAGCCCGCACCACCCGAGCCCCGGTGCTACCACAGGCCGGGGCTCTACCCTTGCCCGTAGCACGGTACCGTCACCACACGTCGACACGCCCTAGCTCGTAGCCACGATCCACCACCACCACTGCATACCTGACCTCAACCGTATGAGTGTTTACTCACATGGTTCGAGTGTGTACTCCCACAGTGGTGTGCTGGTATCACACGTGCTAACAGGTGCTAGCCACCACCACCGGCCCTTGACCCTGCCTGTCCAGCCCGGCACGGCCATGCCATGTGTTCACGATCATGCTGGGGCGGGGGTGCCCACCCGGGGTCGGTATGTGAGGGTGAGTGTGTGTGTGTGTATACCCCCACACGAAATAGCGGTGACAGGTAGTTGGTGGTGAGGAGCAGGAGAACGCCCGGAGGGCGACTGGGTTCTGAAGGAACCTCTCCGTCCTGCCTTCCAGATTACACCCCTTGTCAAGCGCGCAGGTCAAGAGGTTGTGTCTG
>SCTJ01000116.1 GCA_004297805.1 Patescibacteria group bacterium
GCGAAACTTCACCGAACTTACGTCGGTATGATAGAGCGCGGAGAGAAAAACATCACCATTTCCAATCTGCGGAAGCTGGCGCAGGCCATGCATTTACAGGTCAGGGATCTCATCGATTTTTAATAACACACGTTTTCTCAACCCTGGATGGTTGTGTCAGTGGCGACTTATGCACAGGGGCGCTTGACAGATTTCTCTGACTTGATATGCTACTTATAGATAGCGCTACTTATGATAGGCGCTAGGAAAAAATAGCTCTCAACAAAAAGGATTAGATCAAATGAAATCAAGTCATAGTATCAGTGAACCACTCCAACAAAATACCTACAGGGCAAGACTGGAGTTCGTTATGGATTATCAGTTCGACCCCCTGATCCACCGTATGATCGACAAATATGGTTGGGAGGAGCTCGAAACACGCGAGTGTTTCGAGGACATGAAACGCTACCTGTGTTTGGCCGCCCAAACTGGCAAACCACTCGTACCATCACCCAGGATTGACGAGATATGGCACAACTTCATTCTGTTCACGATGGACTACAGTGAGTTCTGTCTGACCAAGTTAGGCAGGTTCATCCACCATCGTCCTCGTAGGCGGGATGACGAGCCTTCGCGAGGCAATCATGTCGGTCTTACGATCCGACTGGCTCAGGAATTTTTTGGCACGCTCTCAGCCAATTGGAACTTTCCTGGTCTCAAGATGGAGGCACAATGTACTTGCAGTAACTGGTGCCAGTGCAGCTAGCCTGTTGTAAGTGTATTGTATTTGGGTACAATACACTTATTTTTATTATGAAACCATACATACAAAAAATACTTGAAATAATTAAGCCTGAAGACAGGCATTACATGCTCGATCTTGGATGTGGAGATGGAGAGGATATGGCATATTTCAGAAAAGGGGGCTTTACTGTGTATGGTATTGATAAGATTTCGACCGCAGGCATACCGGAAAAGTCTGACATAATAGATTTCGAGATCAAACCAAATACCTATTCACTTATTGTCGCCAACAACACTCTCCCTTTTATTGGAGATAAAGACAAAGTAAAAAAGGTTATTTCATCTATGGCAAATGGTCTCGTCAAGGACGGTGTCATGTACCTTACTCTCTTTGGAGAACATGATGAATGGTTCGGGAAACACGGCATGAGCTTCTTTAAAGAAGTTGAAATTGACGATTTTATTGAGAGTCTGTCTACTGATCTTCTTGAAAAGAATATCAGAGAAGGCTATGGGATTACTTCAAGAGGCAAAGAGAAATTTTGGCATGTCTTGATGTACATGTGTATAAAAAAGCCGAAGATTTAAGCCAAAAGATTTGACCTATCGTCTTATTATTCAGCCTTTTCCTCCACAACTTCCTTTTCCGCCTCCTCTTCATCCATAACATCTCCCCCGGTTGACTTTATGTCTATCTTCCATCCGGTCAGCTTGGCCGCTAGCCTCACATTTTGGCCGCCTTTGCCGATCGCGAGCGACTGCTCGTCCTCGGTCACGGTGACGATGGCGCGGTGTTCTTCCTCGGCGAGCTCGAGCGATACCACCTCGGCCGGGGACAGGGCTTCCTCGATGAAGAGCGCCGGGTCCTCATTCCATTCCACGATGTCTATCTTCTCGCCCGAGAGCTCTGAAGTCACGGTTGAGACGCGCACGCCTCTCTGACCGACCATCGAACCGATCGGGTCGATATGCGGATCATGCGAAACGACGGCGACCTTCGAGCGGGAGCCGGCTTCGCGGGCGATGGCTTTGATCTCGACAGTTCCCTGGGCGATCTCCGGAGCCTCGGTCTCGAAGAGCTTCGCCAGGAATTTCGGATGCGCGCGGGAGAGCTTGAGCACGATGCCTTTCGGGGTTTCCTCCACGGCGTAGAGATATGCTCGGATGCGGTCGCCGGTCTTCCAGCGCTCGCTCGGTATCTGCTCTTCGTAGGGGATGATGCCCACCGCGCGTCCCATGTCTATCCAGACGATGCCGCGCTCCACGCGCTCGACAGTTCCGGCCACGATCTCACCCTCCTTCTCGCCGTATTCGCCCATGACCGAGACCTTCTCGGCCTCGCGGATCTTCTGGATGATGACCTGCTTCGCGGTCTGGGCGGCGATGCGGCCGAAATCCGCCTTGTTTTCGAGTGGAAATATGAGCTCGTCGCCTAGGCCCGCATCGCGCTTGATCTTCTTTGCGTCTTCTATGAGCATGTGTTGCTCGGGATTGAAGCGGATCTTTATGTCTTCCACGGCGGCGTCCTTGAGCTCGGCGTGGTCCATCTCGAGGTCGCCTTCCATGATGACTTGGCTACGATCGACGACTATCTTCACCTGCCAAAATTCCACGCCGCCAGTGTTCTGGTCGAACGAGGCGCGGATGATCTGGCCTTTCTTGCCATACTCTTTCTTGTAAGCAGTGGCGAAGGCCATGGCTATGGCTTCCAAGGTCTTCTCCTTCGGGATGCCGCGCTCTTCCTCGAGCTGGCTCACCACGGAATTGATTGTTTTTAGGTCGAACATGATATTGGGTTGTTATTTGATTGTTATTAAGTTTTTATTAAATTGTCGAACTTTATTGTGGGCTTTTTGATGGCCCTTTTAACAAACGAGTCCGCCTTGCGGGCGAACGTACTGACGGAATAAGCATATCACATCACCTTGCATTTGTGCAACTCTAGTTTATTTTTTGTTCGTGACAAGCCTTTAGTTTGAAATTCTCACAGAAAGAGTACAATGAGGCGACACCTACTCAATATTTACCAGATTAATTTTATAGCGTATGAAAAATTCACAATTGAACGCACTGCAGGTCATGGGACCTAGCAGGGATTTTGAGTCTATTAAAAAGATCGATGAGAATGGTGTAGAATATTGGACGGCGAGGGATCTTTATCCAGTTCTTGGATACGCCAAGTGGCAGTTTTTCGGTAACGTTATCAAAAAAGCCAAGCAGGCGTGTGTAAACAGTAGACAATTTCCACAAGACCATTTTACTGATATCAGTAAAATGACGACTTTGGGCCACGGAATAGTGAGGAAACTTGACGATTATAAGTTAAGTAGGTTCGCATGTTATCTGGTCGCACAGAATGGAGATCCAAGTAAACCGGCAATAGCTATGGCCCAAACTTACTTCGCGATTCAGACAAGGAAGCAGGAGATCTTTGATGGTCTGTCAGAGGTCGAGAGAAGGATCGCTATGCGAGACGGATTTGCGGCAGAAAATTCAAGCTTATTTGCTGCCGCCAAGGCCGCAGGAGTTTCAAAGTTCGGAACATTTGATGATGCCGGTTATCAAGGACTCTACAACATGCCGCTTTCAGAAGTGGAAAAGCGCAAAGGAATCAAAAAAGGAGAACTTATAGATCGCGCAGATTCTGAAGAATTAGGCGCAAATATGTTCCGTATCACGCAAACCGAGGCAAAGTTGAAAAGAGAAGGTATCACAGGCGACATTCAGGCTCAAAGCACACACTTCAAAGTCGGTGCCAGAATACGACAAACCATGAAAGAGCTCGGCTCCGAAATGCCGGAGAATTTGAAGCCGGAAAGGCACATAAGACAGCTCAAAAGGGAAGTAAAAGCGCTCGCTATCCCCAAGGGGCGGAGAATAAAAACTCGGTAAGTAATTATGCTAAAATAAAGGGCATAATGCTCGTCGAAGACGCACAGCTCTATAAGTTCATACTTGACTCCGGGCTCGTCTCCAAGGAGGACCTGGAGATCGCGCGCGATGAATCCGAGAAGAAGGGCAAACCGCTCGGGGAAGTTCTGGTCACGCACGGAAAACTGACGGCCGACAACCTGCGGCGCATGCAGGCCTATGTCCTGGGCATCCCGTTCGTGGACTTGAAGGGCAAGAAGATCCCCTTCGAGACGCTCTCCCTCATACCGGAGCCGATCGCGCGTACGCACAACATCGTCGCCTTCAAGAAGACCGACGTCTCGCTCGAGGTGGCGATGCTCGACGTGAACGACCTCTCGGCCATAGATTTCATAAAGA
>SCTJ01000232.1 GCA_004297805.1 Patescibacteria group bacterium
AGGAATTCGTCCTTATTATAGTTTCTCGGCTGTTAACGAAGACCGCTATTCGCTGCACGGACATTTGCAACAGCTAAATCTGGCGGCACGTGAGCTGAATATCAGCAAACTGCCGAAAGAAGCGCAAAATTGGGAAAACACCCATTTGCGTTATACACACGGTTATGGTGCAGTCATAACACCAGCCGCCCAGGATGCCGATAAGCCCATTCTTTGGTATTTACGGGATTTAAATATGTCTTCAGAAGTAGGCTTTAGTGTCAAACATCCTGATATTTATTTTGGGCAAGAACAGTATAAATATGCGGTTGTGCCTAATGATTTAGTTACACAGGGCATTTCCGATTCTGATTTCAATGAAAAAGGTCACTATGAAGGTAATGACGGAATCCCTATTCCCTCATATTTTAGAAAATTACTGTTCGCCACTTACTTTGGCGATAAAAAAATCTTTTTCTCCAGTAATATTTCCAAACATAGCAAAATCTTAATCCATAGAAATATTATTGACAGAATCAATACAGTTACACCTTTTTTGCACTTGGATAAAGAGCCTTATTTGGTCGTCACTAAAGATAGTTTTTACTGGGTTGTGGATGCTTACACGTTGTCTGATAAATATCCGGTATCAACACCCACCAAAGATAATTTCGCAATATCCGAGGGTGAATTTAACTACATTCGCAATTCGGTAAAAATTACCATTGATGCCTACAATGGTTCAATTAATTATTATATAGCGGATCCTTCCGACCCGATTATTCAGGCCTATCACCGTGCTTATCCAGGAGTGTTTAAAAATTTAGCTGAAATGCCACCTGAATTACAGACACATTTGCGCTATCCGCGTGATTTTTATTATTTACAGATGAAACTTTACGCGAAATATCACCAGAATACGCCAACGTTGTTTTATGAACAGGCCGAAACCTGGCAAGTTGCAGTAGTGAATAAAAAACCAGTACTACCTTATTACATTACCATGGATTTTGGTAATTGTAAGGGACGTGAAGAGTTTGTGCTGATTAGTCCATTGACCCCGATAAAACGCGATAATTTAAGCATGGTGGGGGTTGCTGGCACACTGGATAAAACCAACTGTGATAACAGCTATAAACCGGAAATTACCGTCTATAAATTTCGCAAAGAAGTCCAGGTTAATGGCCCTGCGCAAGTAGATTCATTAATCGACGAAGATCCAGAAATATCCAGGCAGCTAACCTTGTGGGATCAACATGGTTCCAAGGTGATTCGAGGACGGATGGTGATTTTACCGATGGGTAACTCCATGTTGTATGTGCAACCGGTTTATCTGGTTTCCACTCAAACCCAAATTCCAGTGTTGGCGCGGGTTATTGTCTCTATTGGCAATGAAGTAGTAATGGACAAAACCTTGCGGGCAGCTTTTCACCGTCTGAAAGCGCAATTCATTCAAAATGCTAAAGAAAGTAAAGGCACGGGCACTGCGACCAACTAGATT
>SCTJ01000233.1 GCA_004297805.1 Patescibacteria group bacterium
CTCGGATGCAACGCTGCATCGACACGAGAAACCGATCTTTCGCTGAACCCGGAGAACGATGATCGTCGATACGAACCTACTCCCGAACGAGAGTATCCGCGAACAAAAATCGCTGATTCCTTGCCCCCAGCGAATACTCCGGGCGAAGAATATGCGACGGATGTCTATCTGAATGCAGACTGTGATATCAATCCTGTTGCGACTGCGGTCGCAACACAGCATCAAACCGAAGCGTTGTGCGAACATCTGGTTGGCATGGCTATCGATAGCAGCGGTGGTGACACCGTCGAAATCGGTCGACCGTTCAGTTGGGAAACAAGCGACGCGACGGCCATCACTGTCGTGTGCAAAAATGGCCCAAGCGACAACTATTGCTGGCCGATCGGCATGCACGATGTCTTTGATGGCGATGGACTCAACGAGCCCTGCGCGGTCGTCACAGCGTGCGCGCTGAATGAGTGTCCCGATCCTCCTCCCCCTGACTGCGCCGACAAAGTCTGTCGAACCGTGCTCGTCTGTTCGACGGTGAACATCGAAGATGTTTGGACGGTTCAGGGCGCGATGATCGATGCTCCTACGACAGTATCCATCATGCAAGATGGCCGACGCTTTCAAGATGACGTCTTTGGCATGAAGCAAGGCTACATCTCTGGCACAGCCATCTACTTCGAGATCGGCGACTACACCTACCAAGGAACGATTTCTGCCAACAGGAATCATGTTCAAGGCGCCGTTCATGACATTCTCTCCGATACGTTTGTTGGAAACTGGTCGGCAGACCGAATCACAAACTAACTTGTTTTCTCAATCCTGACCATTTGGTCAGGATTATTTTTGTTAATGAACTAAAGCGCGAAGCCGTAGTCCTGGAGGTGTTTTCAGATATGGATTACAAATTGAGATAAAAAAAGGCCAGCAGAGACGAGAGTGTCTCTACTGGCCGTTCTGTTCCATACGCAGGATGCGCGGAAACTTGAGGAAGCTGCGCCGTGTTTAGGAGCGAAACCTCCTCAAATAATCGTAGTTCCACTCGGTGGCGGGCATAAGCTTGTCACGGACAT
>SCTJ01000089.1 GCA_004297805.1 Patescibacteria group bacterium
TTCGTGATGGTCAATCAGCTCGATGCATCCCAATTTGAACGCTCTACGCACTTCGCGCCAATCTATGCCTCAAATGCAGTTTCTATTTTTGAACGCTTACCTCAATGAACCAGCGCATCTTAGCCATCATCATCTTACTCTTTTCCTTGGCCAGCGGCGTGACCCTGGCTTTTGTTGAAACTCAGCAGCAGCGTCCACAAAACTGGTGGTCGGCATCTTTCGTTGATTCAAGCGACTCCGCGAATTTAGCAACTACTATTGAAAATTATACCGCCGTTCGCGAGTTTCGCTGGGAAGCGCGCACGGCAGAAAAATCAATTGTCAGCGGAAATATTTCCGTCAGTAAAAATAAGTCAACAATTATTTCGCCTGAAGTTCCCGCTGACGCACATGGTGAAATTACACTAACGGTTTGGCATGGAACCGAATCGCGTTCACTTTCAAAAATCATACAATAGCCTTTTACGCCTTGTCATCCTGAAACGAGAAAAACCGGAGAAGTTGGTTGTAAAGTATCCTTGCGGACACAGTGCGAAAATTTCTTTCGCAACCAAACTTTTCCGGTTTTTATTTTCCGCACTCAATGGCGCGGAAAGAAGCTGGGAGGGGGCGAGCGCGTCTTGGTTGGCGCGAGCGAAGATTGTACTCGGAGGGTGTATCTAATCCTCCATCTTACTCGCTTCGGTGCGGCGTTCTTGAGGCCTGGCCAGGTCTTGTCGCCGACTTCGACCCGTTACCCCTGAGGCGACACGCGACAGCGAAAGCATCGCGCTAGCCGCCACAGCCCCTCGGGTCTTGTTTGCCCCTGCAAGCAACTCGCTCACCCCCATCCCAGCTGAAGTACTTTATCAATAAAGTCACTGGGTGTCAAACCCAAACCCTTCTTTGATTTCGAGAGATAAACTGATATGATACAAAGGTAAAAAATTATCTCGCCCGATTCCCCTTCCTAGGAACAAAAGTATCCTTATAACAGCCTATGTCCTCATCTCTTGCCCGTTCATTTGTTTGGCTTGCCCTCTCTGAGGTGCTTTTCAATATTTCCGGTTATGTGGTCCATTCGGCGGCTGGGCGCCTCCTCACGCCTGAAGACTATGGCCGCTATGGCTTGATTGTCACCCTTTCGATCATGGTCATCACCTTAATTGGCAATGGCGTGCCCATAGCCATGAGCAAATATTTGAGCGAGTGCTCAGAAAAAAACCCCGAACTCGTGCCACTCATCAAGCGGCAAGGGCTATTGCTACAAGGTGCGGTCATCGGCACTATCATGCTCCTCTTCTACATCGCTACGCCCTTCATTTCTAATCTGCTCCACGACCAAACCCTCATTCCTCTTTTCCGCCTTTCAATTTTCATTTTGCCGGCCTACGCCATCGACACCTACTTTTTTTATTACTTGACTGGCCTGCGCCAATTTAATTTTCAGTCCGTACTCAAGATTCTGCGATCCGTTCTGCGTATTGCTTTGATTATCACTTTCATCTATTTCTGGCAGCTCAAGGGTGCAATTTCCGGCTATATTGTGGTTCCAGCCATAGTTTTTCTGGTGGCTTGGATTGGCGATTCCATTCAAAACCGCGGCCGCTTTACCCAAAAACCTGGCGCGCATTTTGATTGGAAAAAGCTTTTGCACTATGCCTGGCCCATTACCCTGTTCATGATTTTCTATGAAGTTTTGATTTCCCTCGACCTCTATTTCATAAAAAGCCTAACCCATAGCGATTACCAAACCGGAATTTACAATAGCGCCTTGCTCATTGCTCGTATTCCATATTATTTATTCTACGCCCTAACTATCATCTTGCTGCCATCAGTTTCCAAAACCACTTCGGAAAATAACCACGCCGAATCGCAACGATTGGTGTCCCAGTCGCTCCGCTTCATGATCTTACTTTTAATTCCGATCGTTACGCTGATTGCCATTTACGCCGCACCCAGTATTCGCTTCGTCTATGGCGCCAAATATTTGGAGGCCACCACCTCACTGCAAATTTTGGCCTTCGGCATTGGCTGCCTCACTATCTTTTATGTTTTGAGTTTTGCCCTGAATGGCGCTGGCAAAAACAAGGTGCCCATGTGGATCGCTTTCGCCGGCATGTTGCTCAATGCCGCACTTAACTATGTCTTTATCCAGCGCTACGGCATTGTTGGTTCAGCTATCGCCACCTCGATCACTTCCGTTTGCGTCATGGTCGCTTCGGTTGGCTATGCACACTATCATTTCCAGGGAGTGATGAGCTTAGCCAGCGTTTTCAAAATGATTCTGGCCGCACTGGCTGTTTGGATTGTCTCTCTCTTTTTGCCAGCCACTAATTTGATTTTTGTTTTGTGGAGTGCCTTGCTCCTGGGAGTTTACGTTGCAACGCTTTGGCTCCTGCGCGAAATCAACACAGCCGATTTGGTTGTACTCAAAAACTTGCTCCGCAAAAATCCCAAGCCCGTTCCCGAGATTGCGGAAGCCGAAGAAGCAGCACTCTAAAATTTGCTAGAAGCGAACGTAGCTATCCCAATATTCATAGAGCGCCTTGGTGGCCTGTAGATCGCCCACGTTATATTCTGCAATTTCTTTGAATTTCTTGGCTGCGAAAAGCTTGGAAACATCGTCTCCAGTCACCCCCTCCGCCTTGGGACTCTTGATCCCGAACGCCCGGCACCACAAATGCAGACTGCCCCGACGGCGGACTGCACCATAGAAGGTCAGTTGATCCAGAAGGTCCACGTGCTTGGCATCGAATTTCTGCGATCCGAGGTATCGATTGGACATCAGGTCCTTGGTCGGCCGGATTTGATGGATCGCCGAGCGCACCATGAGGAATGGAACATCAAAAGCCTTGCCATTAAAACTGATAAACTCCTGATAATGCGTGGCCGTTGTCCAAAACTTTTCTAGCATGCCCTTCTCATCCATGGGTGTAAAAGTAATGCCATCCATTGTCCAGGGTTCTAACTTTTGTCCCGGCGCTTGAAAACAAACTTCGCCTTTGCCGGTATCGGGATTGAGCATCCCGATGGTGACAATGGAACCAGTCAGCGGTGAAAAACCCATTCCATTTTTCAATTCTTCCAACGCGGTTTGATATTCATTTTTGTCCTGCGATTCTTTCCTGATCCAGCGCGTCAAAGACTCCTGGGTCATTTCATCAAAGGAGTTGAAGTCTTCTCCTACAGTTTCGATATCGAATACCATCTTGGGCATAGTATGAAATTTATATTATTTCCTTTTGCCTATTGCCTCTCATCAAATGACTTGCTGGGAAAATATACCAGAACATCAACTCCTTTTAATTCTAGCATCTCATAATCCTTTCTGATCATCAACGAGAAATTGGGGTTTTTCCCACTCAATAAATATTTTTCCTTGAAAGATGAGTAGTTTTTAATCTTGAAATCCGGAGCGCCTCTTTGCGGTCTCGTCAGGTCTGGCTTTCTAACTTTAAGAACCTTCAAAGATCCGGCTGGAGTATCGAATGGCTCTTTAAGTAAAAAAGTTGAACCTGATTGGGTAGCCGTTTTGTCTCCCGGTTTTCCGAGTGTGCCCACTAGGCGCTCCATTTCCATAAATTCAGTGTCGTCTTTAGAGAAAATCCCCATATAATCAACCTGGAAGTCCTTTTCATCGGTGTTTTCTCTGATTGCCTGTAGCGCTTGATTGATAATGTAATTCACTATTTTTTCTAGGTCTTGTTTGGTCATAAAGTTTTATCACAGAAGGCTAAAATTTGTTTTGCTTAATTATCTGATAATTGTGTCGCCAATTAAAATATTTTTGCAACACAACCAGCACAATGAGCGCCACCGGCAAAACAATTGAGACATTTTCCGGAGTAACTTCGCCAGCTGCAAAGATCAAGATTAGACTGACCAAAGATAGCAGCAAACTCCAAAAGACCGCCCGCTCATTCAACTTCCAATAAAATGATCCGAGGATAGCCGGAAATAGCGCCAAAGATACGCTGCCCATCGATAATCCAAGCGCGATGATGTTTTGATAGAAAATAGCAATGACGACAGTGATCGCCACGAAGGCTAGCATGAAAATTCTGGTCAATTTGCGCATCGACTCTTCGCTGTATTTTTGCGTATAATTCTTCAGATCTCGCGTGAAAATTGAGGAGATCATGAAAGTGATGGTGTCCGACGAAGAAAGAGCGACGGCATAAAGCAACACCATGCCAAATTCTTTGAGCCCCAGAGGTAACAATTTCGAGAAGCCCGTGATCAAAGCATCTTCCGGCAAAATATCGGGAAAGAATTGTTTGGTCGCGAGTCCCACGATACTAATAACCACCGCTAGGAGCGGCAGAATAATTGCTGAATAACCGAGTCCCCGCTTGAGATTCTTTTCATCCTTGGTAGCAAAGATGCGCTGCCACAAATCCGGCGCCACCAAGATGCCAATGCTACCCATCAGCAAAAATGCGATCAGATTGCCAGTTCCCAAAGCAATCGGATTGAATTCGGCCATGGGAATGGTTGTTTTGCCAAAGAGAAAAATGGCCACCACCAAACTCATGACAAACATAATCACCAGCTGAAAAAAATCAGTTTTGATGACTGCCTTGAAACCCGCCAACAGCAAATAGACCAGGATGATGGCCCCACCGATAATTACTGAGACAAAATAGGGTAACGGAAAAATAAGCGACAGTACTTTTCCAGCAATGATAAAATTGACAATAGTCAGCAGGAAATATTGCACCAATAGCAATATTGAAAACATGATCCCGTTGCGCTGGCCGAATATTTTGAAGAAATATTCCGGCATGGTGTAGGCCCGCACCTCATCCGCCTTGCGCTTAATGATGACTGCATAGCGCCGGCGCAGCAGCAAGAAGCCGATGGCCAGACCCACAAACATCCAAGCGGCTGACATGCCATACTGGTAGATATAGGCTAGATAGATCGACAACACCGCTCCGTCAAAAAAACCGGCGCTCATGGTGGCTGCCACCTGCACACCCGAAACTTTCCGATCGGCAATCATAAAATCTTCCTCTGATTCTTTTCGCGAAGAGACAACGCCGATAATCACAACGATGGCGATATAAAGCAAAAAGAAAAAAATTGTGAGAGCCATAATCATTTGCCGCCTAATTATCTACTGTTTTATTTTTCTGGAAAACGAAAACGGTACAAATAAATCCATTATCCTCCAGGTCCTTTTTGGACAAAAGTTCGAAACCGTTATTTTTGAATAAATCCAGATAAAAATCTTCCTCCCTGTTATAATCGATAATTTTTCCAATTTCCGGAATATCAGAATAGTGTAAAACCTCTTTATAATTTTTACCATTATATTCGATAATATTCCTTTCAATAAACAGGTCCCGCATGGACTTTAGCTTTTCCTCAAGATAAGCCTCGTTGGCTACA
>SCTJ01000234.1 GCA_004297805.1 Patescibacteria group bacterium
GAACGCAGTTTCAATACGGACGGTTGGCACACCAACCTCGACTTGTCGTCGCGGATGAACTTCCCGTATTTTACGCAAGTGGCAAAACTGGCGATAGCATCAATAGCCATTGCCGCCAACGCCGGAAAGCCGGGGAATATCGGAGATATCGTCGATAACGGCGACGGGAATTCAGTGACCGTGTCGGTCAGCGGATGTCACCCATCGTCGACCTACTGGATTCGATACGGCACCGCTCCAACGGCTCTTACTGACTCATTCCCGGTTCCGGCCGGCGCCTGTTCCGTATCGGTCACCGGGCTTGCTCAGGGTACAAAGTACTATTTCGGGGTCTTTGAGTTGCCATCGGACGGCTACCGCTCGGTCTGGTCTACAACTGCTACTCAGACGCCTTTGTTAGTACCGCGCGCCCCACTAGGACTCGATGCCTCTCCGCAGGTGAGTCAGATTGACCTAGTCTGGTCTGCCAACAGGGAGGGGGATTTCGATCATTACAATGTCTATCGTAAGGTACAGGGGATAGGCGATTACACGCGTATTGGTTCGAATATTACCGGTCTGAGCTTCAGCGACACCCACATAGTTCGACAGATTCCCTATGAATACGTGGTCACCGCGGTTGATCGCGATGAATTTGAGTCGCCCACTTCCCAAGCCATTCTGTCATACGCCGCGACCTTTGACGGCGGCGTTCTGGTCGTTGACGAGTTCACGCAGGAGAATTACACCCAGCCGACGCAGGCCCATCAGGAGGCCTGGCTGGACACGATTTTCGGCACCACCCCCTACGCGATTGTAAAGCTCGATACGACGACCGACAGACTGACCCGCAATCATGTCGGCCGTTTTTCGTCGATCTTCTGGGAGGATGACGACAACTTCACGAAGTTGCTGGGCGCCAGTTCCGATCCGGTGAGTTGGTTTCTAAGTCATCCGACCAATATGCTTATCTCCGGGTATCACACAATTGAGAAGGCCACCACCTCGCCGGTACCGGCCGGTCATTATCTGAGAACGGAATTCGGACTAGCCACTTACTCTCCGGTGGTTCCGCCTGATTTCATCGGAGCCAAGGGAGAGAGCGGATGGCCTTCAGTCGAAGTCAGCCCATCGCGCATGATGCTGTCGCTCAATTATGTCAGCAAATTAACCAGCGTGCCGGGGGTCACCGTCATTTACCGGTACGATTCTGACATCGATGATCCGGCCAACGAGAACCAACCGGTGGGTTTCGCATGGAGTTCACCCCATGGAAAGCGCGTACTGCTGTCATTCCCGCTATATCACCTGACGCCCCTCTCTGTCAAAGCACTGGTCGCCAAAGCCGTGGAGTATTTTGGTGAATCTTCGGGCGGCGTTGTCAAC
>SCTJ01000235.1 GCA_004297805.1 Patescibacteria group bacterium
GGAAATCAGTCGCGGCGCTCTGGTGTTGAGCAAGGTCATCCGGTTTGAAGGCGACGATCAAATTCTCCCGCGCACCGACCCCCGAATTATTGAATGGGTGTCGCATACCAAATCTCACAGCGACGGTATTGCGGTGGATCTGTTCGTGCCCCGGCCGCGACCGATACTTGACACCACGTTTGTCGTCGACA
Source organism: Patescibacteria group bacterium (assembly GCA_004297805.1). GTDB lineage: Bacteria > Patescibacteriota > Minisyncoccia > Moranbacterales > SCTJ01 > SCTJ01. Next base: position 192 of record SCTJ01000235.1, read on the forward strand.
CGCTCGGCGATACATCGGCGGTGATCGACACCACCTGGCCGGAACCGGCCACCCTGACCTTCACCACTCCCCCGTATTCCCGTACTTTCACGCTGGCCGAATTGATGAAACTTGACACCGTCGTGACTCTGCCGGATTCCAATGAAGTGGCGTTCTGGAGCATGCGGATGTTTCGCAATGTCTGCCCGCGCGGATTCGTGGCGGGCGGCTGGGATAAGGCCGACTCCACCGGCATCGGATCGTTCCGGGGTCGGTGGATCAATCGCTGGGGCAACTTTGCCGGATTCTATCACGGCCACTACGGTATCAATGATCACGGGATACCGGTCTTTTTCGGCAAGTGGATCGACAGCACCAGCCAATTCGAGGGATTCCTCCGGGGCACTTGGGGTTTGCTCCCGCGTAGCGATGAGCCGGACACATTGGTCGCACGGGGCTGGTTTGCCGGTCATATTTTTGATGCCGGCGGCAATCGGATCGGCATCCTTCGCGGAAAACTTGTCGCTCCCGATTCGACCACAGTCAACGGGTTTATGGCAGGACGCTGGAAATTAATCTGTAGCGAAGAAGCGGCCGAAGGTCCGGGCGGTCATGGTGGCCAGGGCCGCGGCGGCATCGACGACGGCATGGGTGATTAGCTGACGCGTTGATGAATCATATAACCCCGGTCCGGTGACGACACCGACCGGGGTTTTGTCTTTCACAACCCTTCATCCGGTCGCATGGCGGATATTACCGGAGTTCTTTTTCGAGGACGCCGATCAGCGAATCGATTTTGAAGGTGGTGTCTATTTTGGGCTGAACCAGTTTGTACAGAGCCAGGGCTTCGCGCTTCTTTTCGCGGGATTTGGTCGAGGAAAGCACATGCGCCAGATTAAGGCGAAACTGTACCGACCCGGTGTCTTTGGCCAGCAACGACCGAAGGATGACTTCCGCCGAGTCGTATTGTTTGACAAAAGTGAGGTAGGTGGCCCGGTTGGCCTGTAGCATG
>SCTJ01000090.1 GCA_004297805.1 Patescibacteria group bacterium
ATCCCACGCAAGGTGATTGCGCGACTGGGTAATGATTTGGCTGGCAAGAAGTTCGCTTTGTGGGGATTGGCTTTCAAGGCCAATACCAACGACATGCGCGAATCAGCTTCTATCACAATTGTAAACGAATTGACCAAGCGCGGTGCCAAGGTTCTGGCCTATGATCCGTTGGCGGTGCATGAAGCTCAAGAGGTCTATCTTAAGGGTAATCAGAACGTTAGCTATGAACAGCATGACAAATACAAGATTCTAGAGGGCTGTGAGGCGTTGATTATTGCGACCGAAACAACTGAGTATCGCACCGTCGATCTGGCCAAAATTAAGAGTCTATTGGTGAATCCAATCATCTTTGATGGTCGAAACCTGCTGGATGTCGAAGCTTTGAAGGTGGCCGGGTTTGAATACTATGCGATTGGCAAGGGAGACAAGGTGGATATTACGAAGGTCACGCTTTAGTCCATAAAACATAGAACGCAAGTCGTTTTATATTCCATGCCTGCCTGCGCCAGTAGGCGGGTTCCATGCTCCATGAAGTTACTCTTTTTCAACTACGAATATCCGCCATTGGGAGGCGGAGCAGCCAATGCTAACGCGTATATTTTTCGAGAATATGCGCGTTTTCCTGATTTGGAGATTGATTTCATCACCTCTTCGATCGATGCTGAGTATCATTTGGAAACGGTGGGGGAACGAGTCAGAATCCATCGATTGCCGATTGGCAAGTCCGGGAAAAACTTGCATTACCAATCGCAAAAAGAATTGTTGGTCTATGCTTGGAAAGCCTATCGTTTTGCCAGTCAGTTGGCGCGAAAAAATAAATACGATCTTTCACACTCTTTCTTTACGGTGCCATGCGGGGTGGTGTCATGGATAATGAAAGTAAAATACAAAATTCCTTACATCGTGTCGCTACGTGGATCGGATGTGCCAGGTTATAGTGAGCGCTTCACTTTAATTTATAAAATCCTGACGCCGATTATTACTTTTGTTTGGAGAAAATCAGCCGCAGTTATTTCCAATAGTCAGGGGCTCAAAGAGTTGGCCTTGAAAAGTGCTCCCAAACAAAACATTGGGATAATTTACAACGGGATCGACATGTCCGAGTTCGCTTTTGCTGAACGACCAGTTACAAGCGACAAATTCACTGTACTGTGCGTGTCGCGCATCACGCCGCGCAAAGGTATTCGTTATCTCATTGAGGCTGTGGCACAAGTGGCCAATAAATATCCATTTGTGAAATTACAGTTGATTGGTGAAGGGGATGAAAAGGAAGAATTAGAGAGAATGACCAATGACAAATTAAAAATTTCCAATGTCGAATTTCTGGGCAGAATTGAACACAACAAGTTGCCGACTTATTATCAGAACGCGGATGTGTTTGTGCTACCGTCATTGAATGAAGGAATGAGTAACACGATGCTTGAAGCTTTGGCTTCGGGCTTGCCATTGGTTTCTACCAATACCGGTGGAGCAGAAGAGTTGGTGGCAGAAGGGAAGAATGGTTTTTTAGTAAAAATGAAAGATGCGGATGACATCGCAACTAAATTGGAAACATTAATTCAAAACTCTGAATTGAAGCAGTCCATGGCCAAGGAGAGTCGTGCTAAGGCTGAGAGCTTGAGTTGGGAAAAAATTGCCAAGCAATATTTCGCTCAGTATCAGGATGTGCTGAAGAAAAAGGCGTAATAATTTTATGCGAACTAAACTGAAAAAGGTTGGGAAATTTCTGATCAAGCTGGTGGTCAGTTTGTTTTTTATCTATCTTATTTTGCAGAAGGTGAATTGGCAGGAGGCGCTGGTTTATCTCAAGCGAGTTACGCCTGGCAATCTGGTTGTGTATGTGGTGATTATTTTGGCGGCCATGGTCATCTCGGCTATCAAGTGGCGGATGCTGGCAGTCTTTAAGGGGTTTCATGGGTCGTTCATGAAATATTTTAAGCTTTATTTAACCGGGGCGTTCATTAATAACTTCGTGCCTTCAACTATTGGGGGGGATGTTTTTCGCGCCTATCAAATTGGCAAGGAGGAAAAGCGCTATTTTGAATCAACAGCGGCAGTGGTGGTGGATCGTTTCACTGGATTAATCAGTTTGATGGTGATGGCTCCGATTTTTGCGCTGCTTAACTTTGAACGAGTCAAAAGTTCGCCAGTTATTTTAGCACTGAGCCTAGCTATGGCTGGATTGCTGGTAGCGTTCTTGCTTTTTTTGTGGATGCGCAAGTATGCTTGGATGAAAAAAATCGCCGGTTATTTGCCGGAAAAAGTGAAAGTATTTTTGCGTGAATTAAATAGCTTCCACAATGACCCCAAAATTTTTTTGCAAGCGATGGGCTATTCATTTGCCTTCAATCTTTTTGGAGTAGCACTGGCCAATTACATCTTATTCTGGAGCTTGAGTGTGCCAGTTAATTTGTTTGATTATCTGTCGGTAATTTTCTTGATTAGTGTGATTTCTTCTATTCCGGCCGGAGTGGGACTCAAGGAATGGTCATATATCACTCTGTTCGGTTTTTGGGGGATTAATCCGGCGGCGGTGGCCATGGTGGCCATTTTGAATCGCTTTTTGCAGGCGTTGGTCAATCTGGTGGCACTGCCTATTTATCTAAAGAACAAAAAAGACTAGCCAATCAGTATTTGTCCACTTTCTTTGCCGCTCGCTTTTCAAGTGAGGCGTTTTTTTATTTCAAGCTAGTAGATTTGGAAAACCTATTGAGATGCAAGGCTCTTTCCAATAAGTTGCTGGATTGCAAGACAACGTTGGTGGAGGTGTCATCCAAAAATTTGAAGCACTTGGCGGTGCAGGTGGGATGGGTGACGGTTAGATTGCTAGCATTTGTAACGGAAAAAGTTGGATTGTTTCGTTGCGTCGGAGTCAGAACATTGAAAATTGACGAGTTGGAAATGTTGGACAGCAAATTTCCCTTGCTAGTGTTGGCTGAGAGATTGGTCACAATAACATGATTAATAGGTTTTTCTTTTAGTCCCTCGATACGGACAGCATATTTGGTTTGCTCACAGCGAATGTCATCGACATAAATATTCTGAATGGTGGGCGTATCCCGGTTCTTTGACTCGACACTGGTGGCATCATAGGTGAGGTCGATTTGAAAGACAGCGTTATCGATAACTCCGGCTTCAATATTCTTGACCCAGACATTTTCTACAATGCCACCGCGGCCGTCGACGGACTTGATACGCACTCCCTGATCGACTAGGGGGAGACGGGAATTTTCCACTAACACATTGCGTATGCCGCCTGACATTTCACTGCCAATGGCTACAGCGCTGTGACCGCCAGTAAAGATGCAATTGCGAATAATCACATTTTCTGAAGGGCGGTTCACGCGCCATCCATCTTGATCGAGGCCGGATTTGATAGCAATGTTGTCGTCGCCACTTTTGATTTCAGAATTTTCAATGAGCACATTGCGGGAAGAATCAATCACAATACCATCAGTATTGTGTCCCTCGGTGTCGATTGTTAGGTTTCTGATCAAAATGTTTTCCGAATAGACAGGATGAATGGTCCACATGGGACTACTGGTGATAGAAAATTGCTCAAGTAGAATATTTTTGCAGTTAATAAACTGCACAAAAGACGGTCGCAATCCTTTCCGGTCGCTTCCGAAAACGCGCTCCGCCACAGGCACTCCATTTCTGCCCATTTCATATAAACTAGCGGCTTCATTACTCTGCCAGCCTTTCCATTTTTGCCATTCTTTATTTTGTCCGTTGAGCTTGCCTTCGCCGGTGATAGCAATGTCGGTGGCGTCTTTGACATAGATCAACGGGGAATAGTTCATGAGCTCGATACCCTCAAAGCGAGTGAAGACCACTGGCAAATAGAGGGCTGGGTTATCATCGAACTGCAGTTCAGCTCCGCGGTCCAAATGCAGATCGATGTGGCTGGCCAGTTTGATGGGACCAATTGGCCAGACTCCCTCAGGCACAACAACATGGCCGCCGCCGGAGGCCGTGCAATCATTGACGGCGCGTTTAACTGCCTCAGTGGTATCACTGGTTGAACTTTGGTTAGCGCCATAGTCAGTGATGACGCAGCGCTTGTCTGGAAATTGTGGTGGAACTGGGTCGGCCATGGCAAATGGCGGGGGAATAAGTGTGTCGATCACGGTTGATCGCGATCCTGCCAAAACAAACCAGCCGGCGATTAGCAGGAGCAAAACAGAAACTAGTGATCCAACGAGTCGTTTATTCATTGATGGTCATATACATATGCCCGTAATTCATTATACATTAGTCAGTCAAATTTGTTCACCCAACCATTGAAATCAACCGGTGATTAGTGTATAATACGAAACGAGATATCAGAATTGCCATCATCAATATAATGCTTTATATAAGCCAAATATAGTTTGTAATTTCCATGAGAGACCCTCTGAAAACGCTGCTGGTTCGACGCTTGGGTTTGCCTAAGCTGCTTTTGGTGATAGCAGTAATCATTTATTTTGCTTTTGGTTTGTTTCATCTCACTACTTTTATCTCTTTCGACGAGCACTACTGGTTGTATAATCCTGAAAATGATCGCATTCACCAATATTGGCAAGCGATTGCTGATCGCGATTGGGAAGATACTAGAATTAATGACAAGCCAGGAGTGACTTTGGCCTGGGTTTCGGGAGTGGCGTTGCTATTTGAGGACGATGCAGCCACACAAGTTAAATTCACAGACGGCAACGTCAAAATTTTTGATCCATCCAAAACAGAATTGGTCAATTTGAAATATCGATTACCCATTCTAATTCTGGTGGGATTGTCGGCATTCTATTTTTTTTGGATTCTCAAAAAAATACTGGCCAACGAATGGACAGCGCTGTGGGCTGTCACGCTAATGCTGCTTTCGCCAGTGCTGTTGGGGATGTCACAAATCGTTAATCCAGACTCCTTGTTTTGGATTTTTGGGGCAGCTTCGTTTTTCACCTTTGTAGCCTTTGTGCAAAGTCCAGCCAGGAAATTGGGAATATTGGCCTCGATTCTTTTTGGTTTAGCCATGGCTTCTAAATACGTGGCCATAATTTTTCTACCATTCTTCTTTTTCACGCTGCTGGCCTGGTTGCTGTTCGATTTTGAACAATGGAAAAACAAGCTGGCGGATTTCCCCGGGAGAATAATAGTTATTTTTTCGTCCTATCTTGGAATTATTGCTGGAGGGCTACTGCTGTTTTGTTTGATGATGCCAGCCGTGTTTGTGAAGTGGAAGTATTTCTATGAAGGTACCATTGGCTTTCCTGGCATGGAACCGATTTTTTGGAGCGTGATGTTTTTGAGCGCACTCATTTTATTAGATGCGTGGCTGTCGAAAAGTCGAGCACTGATTTGGATGTTGGATAAATTGCAACCACTGCGACAGGTGCTGCCACGCCTAGTGTCAGGAGTATTGTTGGCCTCGTTTGTGTTTGTGCTGATCAACTGGATGTTTCGGCACCGCCTATTGGATTTGAGCGAAATTCCCTATGACATGAAACGCAAGGAAGGTTTTGACGAGCTGCCATATTTGCACCGCTTCTTTTTGGAAGTGGCACCGATGGCATTTGGTTTGACGCCGTTGGCGGTGCTTTCATTACTGTATCTGTGGGTAAAGACGGTTGTCGGAAAAGTGGCCAGACCTTTCCTGGTTTTCTTATTCTCAGCCTTCTTCCTGATTTTCTATGTAGCAGTCATTGAACAGGGACTATTGGTGACAATTCGCTACAGTATTATTTTATTCCCGCTCTCATTAGTCTTGTCAGCTATGGCCTTGGAAGAATTCTTTGTCAGTAAAAAACAGGGAGCGGCTGAAAGTGGGTGGCGTATTGAGTGGAACATGTTGCTGTTTGCTTTTATTGGCGCACTACTCTTCGCGTTTTTTGCTATAGTGGCGGTGGAACAAAAAAAGATTGTGGATGAAACGATGATGCAGTGGTTCTATGATTTTCATCGAGGGTGGTCATATGTGATTGTGATTGGCGGTAGTGGTTTGCTCACGGGTGCGGCATATTGGATTCTGGTTGTCCTGTCGCGCCTCAGGATCGCACCACTAGTGTTGGCTGTGGGAGTTATAGCTTTCAGTTTGCCAAGCCTATTTTCCATTGCGCCGTACTATTTTTCCTATACGAGTGATATGTTGCCGAAGAAGTATACTTTGACTGGGACATGGGGCTATGGCGGCTATGAAGCAGCCCAATATCTCAACGCCCTGCCAAATGCAGAGAATTTGATTGTCTGGTCAGATTCCTATGGTGTATGTGAGTTTTTTGTGGGAAAATGCATTCGTAAGCAGAAAGTGAAAATCGATCGCTATCCGATCGATTACTATGTCCGTTCATCCAAGCCGCAGTTGAATCCCAATTTTCCACATCCGATGTATCCGCAGCCAGTGTGGAATATTGCGATTGACGGACGTGCCAAAAATTTTGTGAAGGTCTACCAGGCGGCCGATCCTAACAAATCCGTAGCCAAGCAAGATGATTGGGGGATGTAGAATTTTATGAGACATCTAACATGCCTGCCCGAAATGCTTCGCATAGCGAAGCAGGTGGGGAATATAGGACAAGCAAGATGCAAATAAAAGATTTTATTATCAAACATAAGTTTGTCTTGTTGCTGCTTATCCCGCTGGCGCTGTATTTTGTTTTTGGTTTGCATCATCTGACGCAGTTTGAAACGGCCGATGAGCATTATTGGTACATGAATCCATTGGAAGGACGAATTCATGAATATTGGCGAGCCATGCTCAAGGGGGATTTGGAGAGCACCTATGTCAATGATAAACCGGGAATTACACTGGCCTATGTTTCGGGTATAGGCATGTTGTTTCAGGGTGATCCAGAGGAGCGAATTGTGGAGCGCGGTCCTTTTTATCGTATATTCAATCCGGCCAAGACAGAACACAATAATCTAGTTTTTCGCTTGCCGCTACTCATCTTTAATGGTTTGTTTGTTTTTTACTTCCTTTGGGCGCTACGCAAGTTGACGGACAATGACTGGCTTTCTCTGTTGGCGGCGACGCTGATTCTGCTCAACCCAATTCTCATCGGTATTTCGCAGATTGTGAACCCGGATTCATTGCTCTGGACATTTTCCTTTGCGGCGCTGCTATCGTTCATGCTCTATTTAACTAAGGAACGAAAACGCGATCTAATTTTAACTGCTCTTTTCACTGGCTTGGCGCTACTCAGCAAATACGCAGCAGTTATTTTATTTCCGTTTTTTCTGGCTGTTCTGGCCTTTCATTTTTTGGTCAACTTTGAACAGTGGGGCGCGGCTAATCTGCGTCAAAAGGTGTTGCAGTTTTTCTTTGCCTTTTGGGTGATTGTGGTGGAGGCTCTGACCCTGTTTGCCTTTCTGATGCCTGCAGTACTGGTGCGTCCCAAATTAATCTACGCGGCTACTATTGGTTTCAAGGGCGCCAAACC